>JAQTVR010000011.1 GCA_028706995.1 Dehalococcoidales bacterium | reverse complement strand
TCCGGGGCTTGTCCGATCCGTGAATAGCCATATCCAGGCTGTCACGAGATATATCTATTCCAATATAAGTCTCACCCAAATTCGTCTCCTTTATGGCCCTTCCTCGCGAAATACGGGCTTGGTTAACCCTCGCAACTGTTCGGGCTCTTATTGTACTTGGGGCGAGACGACCATGCTGAGCTACGGTCTTATTAAACCCAGGACGAATCGGTCTATCTCGCCTGTTTATATATTATCACTTTATCAAGATACGAGGATGAGCGGAATTAAGGCAAGCCGCTCATGGTGAGCCTGTCGAACCATAGCGGCGTCGAATATAGTAGTCTTACTAAGTCTTACTATATGGTAAGAATATTAAAAGGAGTATAGTTGAAGTTGATATGGGGGGCTTTACAGCCCCTCGGCAATTTTGTACATATTATCGTAAGCCTTGCCGAAGTCGGCGCTTTTCGCTTCGAGTTGGCTGCGGATAGCCTTCATGCGTCGGATAAATTCCTGCCTGTCCTTGTTCTTTACCAGTTCCGTCCACTCGGTGCAGTTCTTAAGGAAAAGCTGCTGAATCTGGGGAAGTTGCGGCAGGTTCATCTGTAATGAGGCATACAGCCCCGGGTCTTCTGAAATGACACTTTCCACCAGTGTCCATAATACCTTATAGGTAATTCCACCAATGGATTCCATTTTCTTCAACTGCTCAAGTCCTGAAAGGCTATCCGCTGAGACGATGGCTATAAAATGAGCCAGCCCCAGTATGACAGACATCATGCTGTCATGCTCTTCAGGTGTCATAACCTGTACTTTGGCCTCTCTAATTTTGAGGAAATCCTCCACCTTGTGTGCCAATTTTGTCTCCTCCGGCGTCGTCGGCGTCAGCACGAAGTTCTGGTTGGCCAGACTGCGGGCGCCGGGACCGAATACCGGGTGCGTGCCGAGTATCTGTCCTTTTACTATATAACGGTGCATCATCTCTACAGGCAGTGTCTTTATCGAAGTAACGTCGAAGATAAGCTGGTGGTGGAGTGTGTGTGTGCCCATCTGTTTAACCGTTTCTTCGAAGTAGTCCACCGGCACCGAGATTATCACTGCATCCGCCAGTCTTATATCATCTACGTGAGTGCTGACTGAAACATCGAGCTTGCTTTTGACCTCTTCGAGCTTGGCAAGATTTCTGCCGATCAAGGTTACTTCCTTCCCTTCCTGAGTAAGGAAGCGGGCAAACCACTGGCCCATCTTGCCAGAGCCGCCGATTATGGCTACATTATTAATGTTAGTCATTGTTTCTTTGCCTGGCTTTAGGGTAAGAGCCCAGCACTTTTAAGAAAATCGTATGGTCCTCAAGCTGTTTCAGGGTTTCTTTGATCTTTGCATTCTGCCTGTGCCCCTCGAAATCCAAGTAGAAGTTATACACCCAGGGTTTCTGTCGGGTAGGGCGGGATTCGAGTTTGGTCATGTTGATATTCTTTTCCGCCAGTTGCTGCAGGAATTCGAACAGCGCCCCGGGCTTGTGCTTGACGGAAAAGACGAGCGAAGTCTTATCATTTCCCGAAGGCGGGGCATCTTCTTTGGATAGGACGAAGAATCGCGTGAAGTTATTCGGATTATCCTCGATGCCGCAATTGATGATATTCACATTATATATACTGGCGGCGCGGCTGCTGGCAATGGCTGCTCCGTCTATAATCTTCTTTTCCTTTATCATCTTAACACTGCCGGCGGTGTCGTAACTGGGTACCAGTTCGCAGTTCAAATGCTTTATAAATGCCTGACATTGTCCCAGCGCCTGCGGGTGAGAGTAAATCTTCTTGATAGAATCCAATTTTACCCCAGGGTTGGCAATCAGACAGTGCGACACCCTCAGTTCGATTTCACCGCAGACCTTGAGAGGGGAATCCAACAGCAAATCATAGGTTCTGCTTATACTGCCTTCTATCGAGTTTTCGACGGGAACGATACCGAATTGTGATTCTCCCTGCTCTACGGATTTAAAAACGTTTTCCAGCATCTCATACGGCTTGACCTGTACGCCGGCGCCGAAGAAATTGATGGCGGCTTCTTCGCTGTAGGCGCCAAGCTCGCCCTGGAAGGCTACGAACGCCCCCTGTATGCTCTTGGAGGCGATAAATATCTGGCGGTAGATGCGCTCAATATCCGTCTCTTTGATGCCCTTCTCATGCGCAATACTCTTTATTTTATCGATGATTGCCTCTTCGCGCTGCTTATCTTCGATCTGCCGTCCTTCTTGCTTTTTCAGTTCGCCTATCTGCTCGGCAACCTTAATCCTCTCGGCTATAAGCCTTACGATGTCCTTATCAATGTCATCTACTTTCAGTCTGAGCTCTTCTAATTTCATTTTATTATCCCCGGAAGTAATCCTGCTCTTAAAGCAAGATCGCACAGTGTTATCGCCATCATTGCCTCGACTACAACTACCGCTCTGGGGACTATGCAAGCATCATGTCTGCCCTTTATTTTCAGTTGTGTTTTGGTCATCTGTTTAACATCGACTGTAGCCTGGGGTTTGGAGATAGATGGTGCCGGTTTTATCGCTACCCTGATCACCAGCGGCATACCGTTACTGATACCGCCTAGTATGCCCCCGGCATTATTGCTTGTAGTAATAATCTTTCCATCTTCTATATCGAACGAGTCATTATTTTGAGAGCCTGTCAGGCAGGCGGCGACAAATCCGGCGCCGAACTCCACACCTTTGACTGCCGGGATGGCAAACAGGGCTTTGGCTAGTTCCCCGTCCAGATTATCGAAGACGGGTTCGCCCAATCCTGCCGGCACTCCGGTAGCAATCCCCTCAATTATTCCACCCAGACTGTCACCTTGTGCTTTAACTTGCTCTATAGCATCTATCATTTTAGACGTAGCTTCCATATCGGCACAGCGCAAGGGGTTGGTATTCACATTTCGCCTGATAGTATCTATATCCTGCACTTCGGCGGAAATGCCGCCTATTTCAATGGTATGAGCTATAATCTCTATGCCTGTTTCCTTCAACAGTTTGCGGGCAACGGCCCCGGCAGCCACGAATCCGGCTGTAATCCTGCCGGAGAATCTTCCACCGCCTCTATAATCGCCGAAGCCACCGTATTTAATATAAGATGTAAAATCGGCATGCCCCGGTCTTAATATCGATCTGGTTTCATCGTAATCGCCGGAGCAAGCGTCCTTATTCAATATTGCCAGGCATATCGGGGCTCCTGTTGTCTTTCGATTTAAAACGCCGGAAAGGATTTCAATCTTATCCTCTTCATTTCGTGGCGTGGAAGCGATATTACTTCCGGGCTTACGCCTGTCCAGTTCCTGCTGGATATCGGCTTCACTTATCGAAAGTCCTGCAGGACAGCCGTCGATAATCATACCTATAAGTTTGCCGTGGCTTTCGCCGAAGCTGGTTACGGTAAATAAATTGCCAAGGCTATTGGACATTATAATCCACCTTTCCCCCAAGGCTTTCCAGTATATTCCAAAATTGGGGATAGGTCTTTGAGACGCATTCCGAGCCGCTTATTATAGTATTTCCGGCAATTATACCCAGCATGCTAAAAGCCATAGCAATGCGGTGGTCTCCGAAGCTATCGACAGTTGCGCTCTCCGGTTTCCCGCCGGTAATGATAAGCTCATCTTCCTCTTCAACAACCGGAATCCTCATCCTTTCGAGACCTTGCTTTACCGCCCTAACGCGGTTGGATTCCTTAATCCGTGCCCGCTTTATCCCGTAAAAATAGCTTTTTCCTTCGGCGATGGCTGCCAGCGCTGCCATTGTTGGCAGAAGGTCTATACAATCGGACAGATCGGCATTAACGGCTTTTAGAACCGAGCGGCTAGCAATGACAGAGTCTTTCTGGTTTTGTATTATGGCACCCATTCTATTTAGTAATTTAAGCACTAATCTATCACCTTGAAGACTGTTCAAATTCAGGTTAGTTATCTCTATATTACCCGCTATAGCTCCCAGAGCCATCAGGTAGGAGGCTGAAGACCAGTCTCCCTCGACGACGTATTCAGCCGGTTTATAATTCTGGCGATATCCGGCAAAAAACTGGAGGGTGGGGGAGGCTACTACATCTATGCCGAACTGTTCAAGGCAGTCCAGCGTCATTTTTATATAAGGGCTGGATTCCGGTGGTGTGGTCAGGCATATGTTCAGGCCGGCTTCTGCAAGCGGTGACAGAAACAGCAGGGCGGATACATACTGGGAACTGATATCTCCCGGAAAGCTGACGGTTCCCCCGCCCAGCCTGCCTCCATCAACAACGACCGTAGTACCTTCAAGCCGGCAATTAACATCCAGTTCTTGTAAGGCTTTAATCAGCGGCTGGATCGGGCGGCGGGCAAGTGAAGTTCCCGGAACAAGGCGGCATTCCCCCGGGATAATAGAAGCAAGTGCGGTCATAAACCTGATGGTTGCAGCGGAATCGCGGCAGAAAATATCGCCTTCAGGGGCATGGAAACAACCACCGGAGATTTCCCAGGAGGTGTCCTTTTTTTGAATATCAATGCCCACTTTTTTCAGCGCTTCACTGGCAGCTTCCGTATCATCGGCGACCAACGGATTGATTATCTTGCTCCTGCCTTTTGCTATGGCGGCGCATATCAGGCTGCGGATGGTATAACTTTTGGAAGAGGGTGCAGTTACCTTTCCGTTAATTTCGCTTCTATTTATTAATACCTTCATATTCTTTTATCCTGTTTATTATCATATCGGCAGTGGCCTCAATTCCCAGATTAGAAGAATCTATTTGTATATCGGCGGCTCTCTCATAGAAAGGTTGCCGGAATTCCATTAGTTCTTTAATAGCCTGCGCCTTGTTCCCCTTATTAAGTAAAGGCCTGATGCTTTTATCTGCAGTTACGCGTTTTTCGATGATATCGAAGGAAACCGTCAACAGGACAATTATGGCATTTTGCCCGAGGCGGTCGATATTTATTTTATTTAAGACGATACCTCCACCACAGGCGATAACCTGGTTTTCTCCTTTGGCCACTTCCTTAGTAACATCGATCTCAAGTTCTCTAAAGGCGATTTCCCCATCGTCCTGGAATATTTGGGGGATGGATTTTCCCGCCTCCTTCTCGATAAGGCTGTCCATCTCCACCAGCGTTTTCCGGAGTTTACCGGCAAGCGCTCTGCCGATAGTCGTCTTGCCGGTGCCCATAAAACCTATTAAAGCGATATTCGTCTTCATATTTATTATGATATACATATTATAATATATGGTCAGTCCGCACAATGTTAAACATCTTTAGTGGGGAAAAAATATTCCGTGCCCCTTTATATGACTATCCAATGGTTATTAAAAGAGGATATAATCCCTCCAATAATCTAAACAGTCTTACTCAATATATTGACAGCTTCTTTTTTCATTATATCAACTGGGGCTTCTACCCCCGTCCATAACTTGAATGACAATGCCCCCTGCCAAACAAGCATATTCAGCCCGCCTATGGTTCTGGCTCCGGCTTTTTCGGCTTCGGCAAGCAACCTGGTCTTTATCGGGTTATAGATAATATCAAAAACCACTATTTGGGGCCTGATAAGTTTGCCGGTTATCAGGGTTTGGTCAATATTAGGGCTCATGCCGACACTGGTGGCATTGACCAGTATATCGGCAGATTTTAGCACCGATTTAAGATTGGCGTCGTTTAGTTCCTTTGCTTTAATGCTGCTTTTAAAGAATCGCAGGATATTTTGCGTTAACTCTTCTGCCCAGCTCATCTCCTGCCGTCGGTTCAGTATAACTATATCAGCTCCCTGTTCTGCCAGTGTAAATGAGACAGCCCTTGAAGCGCCACCGGCTCCCAGTATAACGATGTTCTTTCCTCCGGGGTCTATGCCTTTCTCCGTTAACGACCTGATAAAACCTCCGGCGTCGGTATTGTATCCCTTGAGATAGCCGTTATCGTTAACGATGGTGTTAACGGCGCCTATCTTTTCCGCCATCGGCTCCAGTTCATCCAGGAAGGGGATAATGGCAACCTTGTGCGGTATGGTCACATTCAATCCCTTGAAGTTCAGGCTCCTGACTCCGTGGATAGCTCCAGATAGATTATTTTCAGTAACTTTAAATGGAAGATACATATAATCCAGTCCGGTTTTTCGGAAGGCGGCGTTATGCATAGCCGGAGACAGGCTATGTTCCACCGGGTTTCCGATAAGCCCGCAAATTCTTGTACCGGCGGAGATTTCAGATATCATTGTTGCACCATCTGGTACATTTTGTTAAGTTCGGTCGCTGCAATCTGTCCCGGGGCGGCTTCCAACCTTTTTTCCATAGCGGCATAGGTAAAATCCCCACCCACCAGCGGGCAAAGAATACGGCTGGATAATCCGAGGTCACCCATGGCAAAAGCGACGACTCTGGCTTTGGGGAATTCTGGAATAAGCCGCAGGATCGTCAGGTTATCCTCAGGTTTTTTGGCAAAGGTGACCACCTTACAGATATCGGCACCTTCAGCTAACTCCATTTCAATTATGGTTTTCAGTTCTTCAAACGTTGGCGTATCGATGAAGTTGTGGGATGATATAAGGCATTTGGCTTTCTTTTTTATAATCGGTACCAGTTTTTCAAGGTCGGGGGTTGACAGTTCAATATCGATTACGTCTGCTCCTAGGTGAAGCGCTCTTAGTAACTCTTCTTTTCTTACGGCTTCGCTGCCGTGCCACATCCCGCCTTCTCTTAAAAGCCGGTTGCAGGCTATCCATGGTTTCGGGAGTTGCCGGGTGATGTCCGGCCAGTTATTGCCTACTAGATCTATGCGCATCTCGAATAGCTCTACCAGCGGGGCAACCGCCGATATCGTGGTTTCCGTAGTATCCTTGTTAATAATAGAAGCGCAAATTCTGTTGATACCCATTTACCCTTTTAATACCTCCTTAACGGTAGCCGATTCTACCTCATCGGTCATAAAAACATCACCGATGGTCCGGAGCAGGGCAAATCTTATTTTACCATTATTAATTTTTTTGTCATGTTTTATAGCCTGCAAAATCAATTCGGTATCCATATCCGGAATTTTCGCAGGCAAGCCCATTTCTATAATCAACCTTTCCAGCCTTAATAACTCCTCATTTTTAAATATCCCCATGATCCGGGCGATTTTAGCTTCGGCTATCATTCCTATGGCTACCGCCTGACCATGAGCTATGTCGAAATTAGAGGTAGTTTCGATAGCATGTCCTATAGTATGCCCGAAATTCAATATGTTTCTCAAGCCCGTATCCCTTTCATCTTGTGCAACTACAGATGCTTTTATATTGGCTGTGCGGGAAACAACTTCCTCCATCACGGGAACATCAGATTTCTTTATTCTATCGAGATTACGTTCGATAAAAGTAAAAAAGGCGCTGTCACATATAACGGCGCTCTTGATGACTTCAGCCATGCCATTGGCAAATTCCTTATGAGGCAATGTCCTTAGCGTTTCCATATCGGATATAACTATACGGGGTTGATAAAAAGTGCCAATATTATTCTTCAGCTTTCCGTGATCGACCGCTACCTTACCGCCAATACTGCTATCCACCTGTGCAAGGAGCGTGGTGGGTATGTGTACCAGCGGAACTCCGCGCATATAGGTTGATGCGACAAAGCCTGCAAGATCTCCTATGACTCCACCTCCCAGTGCAATGATTGGGGTGGTGCGCTCGGCAAAACAAGCAGCCAGTTCGGTATATAATCTGCCGGCGGTTTCCAGTGATTTATATTGCTCGCCGTCAGGGACGATGAGCAAGGCGACATTAAAACCGCCTGTTGACAGGGTTTCTTTCAGATTATTGCCGTATAACTCCCTGACAACGGGGTTGGTGATAATAGCCAGCTTTTTGCCGGTGCTGATTTCTTTTAACAAATCAGGCGTCTGATTCAGCAGTCCGCTGCCTATCAGGATTTCATAGCTCCTGTTACCCAACTCTACATTAATTTTCTTCATTGTTATATATCAATTTATCTTTTTTCGATAGAATGTTGTTATTTTACTTATCTGATTGGTAGCGTCGATGACATCTTTCAGTTCACCGGGTGTTATCATCTGCTTGGCATCTACAATAGCTTCCTTAGGGTTATAATGAGTTTCGATAACCAACCCGTGTGCACCCACAGCGATAGCGGCGCAACTCATATCGAATATCAGGTCGCGGCGCCCCGCTGCGTGGCTCGGATCGACTATTATAGGCAGGTAGGTTTCCCGTCGGACAACTGGCACCGCTCCAAGATCAAGGGTATAACGGGTATAGCTGTTCCCTTTACCGACAGGGACGATACCCCGTTCACAGAGTATGACATCTTTATTGCCTTCGGCGACGATATATTCGGAGAATGACAGGAATTCTTCTATACTGGCACCGAAATGCCTCTTAAATAAAACCGGTTTGCCAGTTCTGCCGACTCTGCTGAGTAAATCCTGGTCGTACATATTCCGCGCACCGATTTGCAATATATCGACATATTCCCCAATCAGTTCGGTTTGATACTCTCCCCTTACCTCGGTCATTACCGGCATATCATATTCACGTCCGGCAGCGCGTAACCAGCCCAAAGCCTCTCTGGCTTCGGCTTCACCTTGAGATCCTAATCCTTGGAATGAGTGAACGGAACTCCGGGGTTTATATATTCCCCCTCTCAGAATATGGGCACCGGCTCCTTTAACTTCTCTGGCGATGCGAAATATTTGCTCTCTGCTTTCTACAGCGCAGGGTCCGGCTATGAATACCGGATCGTCCCCGCCGATGCGCACATCGCCGACCTTAACTATACGGCTTTCGTCCTTGTTAATGAATAGGTCACTATAATCACGGCTGATCAGTTTATAGGGAGTTTCCACCATCCTGGCTTCTTTTACACCTGGCATAATCGATAGATTAGCAAAGGATATCTTGCTTTCGTCTCCAATGAGTCCTATGACAGTTCTGAACTCTCCTCTTGAGATATCCACTCTCAATCCGTGTTTTTTAATTTCGTCGATTACGTCGTTGATCTGTTCTTGCGTCGCGCCCTTTTCCATTATTATCATATGTGTAACTCCCTTCGATATATTTATTATATAATCTCCTTATAACAAAAAACCCTCCCGGTAGGAGGATTTACAAAGATTTACGAAAGTTGTGTTTTTAGCAGATCATGCAAATGCTCCCCGGCCGCATTCAGCGTACCAGGTAAACTTAAAATAGGCGTAATAATATTCTTTAACGGGGGTATTATTAAATAACATTCTATATAATATACTTCCTATAATCTTTCTACTGGGAATATATCACTGCAGAAACGATTTGTCAAGGAGGGCAGTTTTCTGCTATTATATCTACTAATTATAATAAGTTTACGAGCTCAAGGTTATTGACACAGGGTTTATCCATGTGTTAGACTAAAATGCTGTTGTTAGCCACCTCAGCGTTTGCAATTGGCTGGATAGATTTCTGGCCAGTTCAGTTGGCGAGTAAAGGATGAGCCAAAAGCTCATCCTTTGAAATTGTTTGGCTAAGGGGGTTAAATTGCCCACAGTTAATCAGTTAGTAAGAAAAGGACGTGTGAAGGGTATTAAGAAGACCAAGACTCCGGCTCTTAGATTTACCTATAATGCATTAAAAAACAGGATGGTTCGAGGGGAAGGTTCTCCCCAGAAGCGTGGTGTTTGTGTACAGGTAAAAACCACTACGCCCAAAAAGCCTAATTCGGCATTGCGCAAGATTGCCAGAGTGAGACTTACCAACCATATGGAGGTAACGGCTTATATTCCCGGAGAGGGGCATGAGTTGCAAGAGCACTCTGTTGTATTGATTCGTGGCGGACGCGTACCAGATTTACCCGGTGTCCGCTATCATATTGTAAGAGGAACACTGGATACCAGCGGTGTTGCTAATCGTAAGCAAGGCCGCAGCAAGTACGGTAGTAAACGGGAAAAGAAAGCTAAGGGTTCCTAAGTATAGGAGGAGACATGCCAAGGCGGGCAATAGTTAAAAGAAAAGAAGTTCAACCTGATTCCAAACACAATAATGTCATGGTGACCAGGTTAGTTAATAAGGTAATGCTGTGTGGTAAGAAAACTACCGCTGAGCGTGTTGTTTATGATGCCTTGGAAATAATGGGGGAGCGTGAAGGCAAAGAAGCTATCAGTATTATGGAGGCGGCTTTGCATAATGCCACTCCTTTGCTGGAAGTAAAACCACGACGTGTTGGCGGTGCTACCTACCAGGTTCCGGTGGAAGTCAGACCCGGTCGTAATACAGCGCTGGCTATAAGATGGTTATTGAAATCAGCCAGGGCAAGGTCCGGGAAATCCATGGCTGAAAAGCTGGCTGCGGAGCTTATCGATGCCTCGAAAGGGCAGGGAGCCGCGGTCAAGAAAAGAGAAGATACTCATAAGATGGCGGAAGCCAACAGGGCTTTTGCACATTACAGATGGTGATGATTTGACGATTGCAGGTGCAGTAAATACTGAAGAAACAGTAAAAAAAGAAGCTTTAACGGCAGAATTAAAAAAAGGAACTACAAGTATGTCTCCCAGAAGTTTTCCTTTAGATAAAATACGTAATATAGGAATTATAGCCCATATCGATGCGGGTAAAACCACCGTCACCGAAAGAATATTATACTTTACCGGTAAAACATATAAGCTGGGTGAGGTTCATGAAGGGACCGCGGTGATGGATTGGATGGAGCAGGAGCGTCAGAGGGGCATTACCATAACATCGGCGGCAACCACATGCCATTGGAAGTATATCCGTATAAATATTATAGATACGCCGGGGCATGTCGATTTCACTGCTGAAGTGGAGCGGAGTCTCAGGGTGTTGGATGGCGGGGTAGTCGTTTTCGATGGAGTAGCCGGTGTCGAGGCTCAATCCGAAACGGTCTGGCGTCAAGCCGATAGATATCATGTTCCCCGAATTTGTTTTATTAACAAGATGGATAGAGTCGGGGCTAATTTCGAACGGTGTATATCTATGATAAAGGATCGTTTACGTGCCAAACCGCTGGTACTTCAATTACCCATTGGTAAAGAAGATACTTTTAAGGGAATTATCGATCTTATTGGAATGCGGGGTTGGTTATTCAGCGGGAAAGCCGATGACCCGGCGCAAGAAATAGATATCCCGGAAAATGAGGAAGCCCGTTGTGAAGAGTATCGTCATCAGCTTATCGAGGGTTTGTCAGAGTTTGATGACCAGATTATGAACATTTATCTCGAAGGCAGGGACATATCTGCATCAGATTTTAAAGCTGCTATTAGAAGGGTCGCTCTGGCTAATAAGGCAATTCCGATTTTTTGTGGTAGCGCATTGAAGAATAAGGGCGTTCCTTTACTGCTGGATGCTATCGGGGATTATCTGCCTTCACCGGCAGATACGCCGCCGCTTAAAGGTATAAATAATGTAACCGGCTTCGATGTTTTGTGTCCTACCAGCGACGATGCGCCCTTTGTAGCTCTGGCCTTTAAAGTGGTCTCCGACCCGTTTGTCGGACGTCTGGTTTATCTCAGAATTTATTCAGGTAAGGTAAAAACCGGCGCTCAGGTATACAATTCAACACGCATGGGAAAAGAGCGTATCGGGCGTTTGTTAATAATGCATGCTAATCGTCATGAGGAAATAGATGAAGCCGATGCCGGTTCTATTGTCGCCGCGATGGGGCTTAAGGATACCTTTACAGGTGATACGTTGTGTGAAACAGCAAAACAGGTAGTACTTGAAGCGATTAAATTTCCCACGCCTGTTATTTCGGTAGCGATCGAACCCAAGACCAGGGCTGATAGGGATAAGTTGGGTGAAGCCCTGCAAAAGATGACGGAAGAAGACCCGACCTTTAAGGTCAATTATAATGAAGAAACAGGACAAACTGTAATATCCGGTATGGGTGAGCTTCATCTGGAAGTTATCGTTAGCCGCCTGATGAGCGAATATAAAGTTGAGGCACAGGTCGGGCAACCGAGAGTCGCCTATAAAGAAACTATAACCAGTGCGGTAAAAGGCGAAGGCAAGTTCATCAGGCAATCCGGTGGGCATGGGCAATATGGGCATGTCCGTATTGAATTGGAACCGCTGGATTGTGGCGGCGGCTTCCAGTTTGAGGATAAGATCAAGGGTGGTGTATTATCCAAGTCTTATATCCAGGCTGCCGAAGAGGGAATTAGAGAGGCCGTGGAAAACGGCGGTGTTGCCGGATATCCGGTAGTGGATGTCAAAGTTACGTTGTATGATGGCAGCTATCATGAAGTAGATTCTTCGGAAATGGCCTTTAAAATGGCTGGGTCTATGGCTTTTAAGGATGGTGTCAGGAAAGCCAAGCCGATTATATTGGAACCTTTAATGAAATTAGAAGTAGTTACCCCGGGGCAGTTCCTTGGTGATATAATAGGAGATATCAGTTCGCGCAGGGGTAACATAGATAGTATAGAGACCTTTGGGGATACTATGACCATCCATTGTCATGTCCCACTGGCCGCGGTATTCGGGTATGCTACCAGTCTGAGGTCAATGACACAGGGCAGGGCAACCCATTCTATGGAATTTTACCGGTATCAGGAAATGCCGGCTCAATTAGCCAGCGAGTTAAAATCTAAGCTTGCTGGGGAAAGTTAGCTAGATCTGGAGCAAAATATAAATGGCAAAACAGAAAATAAGAATAAAACTGAAGGGTTTCGACCATAAAATATTGGATCAAGCGGCACAACAGATTGTCGGTGCGCTTGAGAGGACCGGAGCGGTTACCATTGGTCCGGTTCCGCTACCGACACGCATAAAGAGATTCAGCGTTATCCGATCGCCTTTTATCGACAAGGATTCACAGGAAGCGTTTGAAATGCGGACTCATAAACGGCTTATCGACATTGTCGAGACCACTTCTAAAACGATAGATGCCCTGGCGAATTTAAATTTACCGTCGGGTGTTTCCATAGATATTAAGCTATAAAAGAGTAATAAATTATGATACAGGGAATTATTGGACGCAAATTAGGAATGACCCAGATATTCAAAGAGGATGGTATAGCAGAAGCTGTAACCGTCATCGATGCCAGCCCTTGTGCCGTGGTACAGGTTAAAACTAAAGAAAAAGAGGGTTATAACGCTGTGCAGCTTGGTTATGGTAAACCGAAGAAACTGAATTCTCCGCAGAAAGGACACCTCAGGGGCATGGGTGAATTCAAATATTTAAGGGAGTTCAGGTTAGAAGAAGTCAGCGGTATTAATGCCGGTGACAAGGTTGATTTAAGCCTGTTCCAGCCCGGAGATACGGTTGATATCACAGGGATATCCAAGGGTAAGGGTTTTGCCGGTGTGGTTAAACGGCATCATTTTGCCGGCGGTCCAAAGACGCATGGTCAATAGGACAGGCATCGTGCCCCAGGTTCTATCGGTTCAGGAACGACTCCAGGTAGGGTAAAGAAGGGTATGCGCATGGCAGGGCGAATGGGTAATGAACAGGTTACGGCCCGTAATTTAGTGGTTGTCAAAGCCGATGCGGAACGCAATATTCTTGTAGTAAGAGGGGCAGTACCCGGGGCAAATAATGGAATAATACTTATAGGGAAATCAGGGAAATAAGATATGCAGATTCCAGTTTACAGTATGGCAGGGGAAGTAATAAAACAAATCGATATCAGCGATGATGTATTTACTGTACCGTTTAATCAATCGGTAGTACACCAGGCGGTAGTAAGGCAATTGGCTAACGCCCGTCATGGGAATGCCTGTACCAAGACACGCGGGGAAGTTACCGGCAGCAATAAGAAGTTGTTCCGTCAGAAGCATACAGGTAATGCTCGTGCCGGCAATATTAAGTCGCCGCTACGTCGTGGCGGGGGCATAGTCTTTGGACCTAAACCCAGGAACTATAAACATGCTATTCCAAAGAAAATGCGCCGTTTAGCTATAAGAAGCGTGCTTTCGGCAAAGTTAAAAGATAATGAATTGATAGTCCTGGAGGATTTGAATTTTAACGAACCTAAGACTAGGGAAATGGCAAGAGTATTATCAGCTTTGAATATAAGCGCTTCTACTCTTATTGCTACCAATGAAATTAGAGTAAACGTAATTAAATCGGTTCGTAATCTACCGGATGTGAAAACTATTCCGGCCGGTTTATTGAATGTAAGAGATATGACATCCCATAAAGTATTACTGATGACCGAGGCGGCTGTTCGCCAGGTCGAGCAAATATGGGGCGAGGAGAGGGGATAGTTATGCATTTATATGAAGTTTTGCGTCGTCCCTCGATTACTGAAAAAGGGACTGTGTTACAGTCCTATGGGAAATATGTCTTTGAAGTAGCTGATAAAGCCACCAAACCACAGATAAAACAGGCGGTCGAGGCGGCGTTCAAGGTTAAAGTGACGTCTGTTAATATAATGACGGTTAGGGGCAAGAAGAAACGAATGGGAAGAAGGGAAGTACAGGAACAATCCCGTAAGAAAGCCATCGTTACTCTTCAGCCGGGTGATAAAATAGAACTATTCCAGGGTGTTTAAGGAGATTATATAGAAAGTGGCACTTAAAACATATAATCCAACTTCTCCGGGCAGGCGAAGCATGACCGGTGCAAGCTTTGAGGAAATAACCAAGGTCAAGCCGGAAAGATCGCTCATCCTGTCTGTGAAGAACAATAGCGGAAGAAATAATCAGGGGAGGTTAACTGTCAGACACCGTGGCGGTGGTGCCAAGCATAAAATACGCATTGTTGATTTCAAGCGTAATAAGATCGGCGTCCCCGGAAGGGTAGCGGCTATAGAGTATGATCCGAACCGTTCGGCATATCTGGCGCTAATATTCTATGCCGATGGAGAAAAACGTTATATCCTGTCTCCGTTAGGGCTCGGGGTTGACGATGTTATAAACACCGGTGAGGGATCTGAGTTTAAACCGGGTAATGCTATGCCACTCCGATTAATGCCCGGCGGTACTTTGATACACAATATCGAAGTTGTAGCCGGTGGCGGGGCCAAGATGGTTCGAAGTGCCGGAGCGGCGGCACAATTGATGGCCAAGGAAGGTGACTATACTTTAATTCGTTTACCTTCGGGCGAAATGCGCAGGGTGCGCAGCGATTGTATGGCAACAATAGGACAGGTTGGGAATATCGACCATCAGAATATAAAGCTGGGGAAAGCCGGCAGAAAACGCTGGATGGGGTGGAGACCGACGGTTAGAGGCTCGGCAATGACGCCTCGTGACCATCCGCATGGTGGCGGTGAAGGCAGAAGTCCTATTGGTATGCCTGGGCCTAAAACACCCTGGGGTAAGCCGGCGCTGGGATATAAGACCAGGAAAGCCAAGTCTTCGGATAAGTTGATTGTTAAACGACGAGGTAAATAAATAAAATGTCTAGGTCAATTAAAAAAGGGCCTGCCGTTAATGCCAAGTTAATGAAAAAGGTAGAGGCAGCAAATAATTCTAAACAGAAGGTACTTATAAAAACCTGGGCGCGAGGGTCCACGATACTACCTGAAATGGTTGGGTTGAATATAGGAGTGCACGATGGACGCAGGCATGTGCCCATTTTCATTACTGAAAATATGGTTGGACATAAACTCGGTGAGTTTGCTCCTACGCGTACCTTTAGAGGGCATGTAGCCAGAGCCGAAAAGGCTGCCGGGGAATTAAAACAGTAATTAAATATTAATAAACTAAAGGTTATAAGCAGGATTAAAAATGAGAATTAAAGCAGTATCCAGAGATACAGGGTTGTCGCCTCGAAAAGTGAGGCTGCTTATCGATATGGTGAGAGGTAAGAAGGTTGAGGACGCACTTAACATCCTCAGGTTCTCACTGTCACCGCAGGCTAGAATAGTAGCTAAGGCAGTTAAATCAGCGACGGCTAACGCAGAGAATAATTTCCATATGGATTCTGCGGAATTAAAGGTCGTAACAATATATGCGGACGAAGCAAAAGGGCTGAAAAGAAGTCGTGCCGCGGCTAGAGGAAGAGCAGCCCGATTTAATAGAAGATCTAGCCATATTACAGTTATTGTTGCCGAGCAGGAGGCTTAATGGGACGTAAGGTACATCCATTCGGGTTTAGGATTGGCATCACACGAGATTGGCAGGCTAAATGGTATGCCGACAAACACTACGCGGATTTCCTGATGGAAGATGTAAAAATTCGCCAGGCTATTCGTGATAAGTATGCCGAAGCCGGGGTCTCCCTGGTAGAGATTGAGCGTCAGGCAAGTAAAGTAACAGTAACCATAAATACAGCCCGTCCCGGTATCGTTATCGGGCGAGGTGGGCAGAGAGTTGACGAAGTTAGGCGTTTCCTGGAATCGCTGATCGATAAAAAGATTCAACTTAACATACAGGAGATACGTCAGCCCGAACTGGATGCTTATCTGGTGGCCAGGTCCGTTGCTGAGCAAATCGAACGCCGTATTGCCTATCGCAGGGCTATGAAGCAATCGATATTCCGTACCTTACAAGCGGGTGCGCAGGGAATGAAAATAAGCTGTTCAGGAAGATTGGGCGGTGTAGAAATTGCACGTCGCCAGATGATGCACCAGGGGCGTGTACCATTGCATACCTTGAGGGCGGATGTGGATTATGGTTTTACAGAGGCTCATACAACTATGGGCCGTATCGGTATTAAAGTATGGATATACAGGGGTGATATTCTGCCCGAAATCGACGGAGAAAAATCTGATGGGGTTCAGAGTGGTATTGTATCGACGGATGAGATTATTGAAGAAAGTGCTGTGCCTTCCGAAACCAAGGATGCAGCAGTGGCAGCTACCGATGGAGAAGAAGTGATCAAACCTAAAGCTAGGAGAGCCGTTAAAGCTAAAGCTACTGTAGAGAAAGAGGAAACAAAAAAACCGGTGGATGCTGCAAGCGAGGAAAAAACAGTTGAAGGTCCTGTGACGGATGCTGCAGAGAGTATAGCAAAGCCGAAGGCAAAACGAAAAAATAAAGTAGAACAAGTTATCGAAGAGGCAACTGAAAAACCAGCTAAACCAAGAGCAAAGAAAAAAGATACCGCCGAAGAAGTCTAATCTTCGATGGCGCTAGATAAAGGGGAAACCGATGTTACAACCTAAACGTGTGAAATACC
>JAQTVR010000126.1 GCA_028706995.1 Dehalococcoidales bacterium | reverse complement strand
GAATAAGGTCTACAGCGCCGCAAACGGTCATAACGGTGGCAGCAAACAAAAGTTCGGTAAAAGTGGTGTCGATTTGATATTGCATGTGCCTGTAGGGACGCTTGTATCTGAAAAATCAGGTATCGGTAAGGATATCGTCCTCGCCGACCTGATGGAGAAGGAGCGGGAAGTGATGGTGGCAATAGGGGGTAGGGGAGGATTAGGGAATGTGCATTTTTCTTCGTCTACCAACCAGGCGCCTCAACTGGCTCAGAAAGGGCAAACAGGCGAGGAGAAGTCCGTCATACTTGAACTGAAATTGATCGCCGATGTGGGTATAATCGGTTATCCCAATGTGGGAAAGTCCTCCCTGGTGGCGGCGGCTTCGGCGGCAAATCCGCGTATTGCCGATTATCCTTTTACAACTCTGGAACCAGTGCTGGGAGTAGTTTTGGTCGACCACCGCAGCTTTGTGCTGGCAGAGATCCCGGGACTAATCGCTGAGGCCAGCTTGGGACGCGGGCTTGGCCATGACTTCTTAAGACATGTTACCCGGACGAAGATCCTCCTTCACCTGTTAAACGGCGATTCGGAATCTCCTGTGGATGATATGATACAGGTAAATAATGAGCTCAGCATCTTCGATTCTGCGCTGATGAAGAAACCACAGATCGTAGCGGTCAATAAGATCGATTTGCCGCAGGTACGGGAGAGGATGGATGAGATAAAGAGCGTCTTTTCCGAAATCGGTATAAAAGTCCATTTTATCTCGGCATTTACAGGCGAGGGTGTTACCGCTCTCATGGTTGAAGTGCTGAAAATGCTGGATAGGTCGGATGTACAGGAAAAAATTCCAGAGAAGGAGTCGTTCGGGGTCTTCCATCCGCAGCCGAAACGGGATAATATAAAGATTACCCGTGACGGGGATATATTCGTAGTAGAGGATGCAAGCCTGGAGCGTATCATCGAGGGTACCGATATTACTCATGCGGAAGCCAGGCGACAGCTCATCGGCCTGGTCAACCGTCCTCGAGTCAGAAAGGCTTTGGAAAAAGCCGGGATTAAACTGGGGGATAAGGTGCGCTGCGGCAGTCTGGAATGGCGGTGGTAAATAGTTGAGAACAGGAATACTCGGCGGAACTTTTGATCCTATCCATAACGGGCACATACTGGTGGCTGAAGTAGTGTCTTCTCTTATTAATATTGGAAAGGTCATTTTTATCCCTGCCGGGTGCCCCAATTTTAAGGAAGATAAGCCGGTTACAGAAGCCAAACATCGGCTCCAGATGGTGCGCCTGGCTATTGCTGAGAAGCCCTCATTCGGGTTATCCACCATGGAAATCGATAGGGGAGGTGTATCCTATACTGTCGATACAATGAGGGCTCTTAACAGGCGGTTAAATCCGGAAGATGAGCTTTTCCTTATCATGGGATGGGATAATTTAAGGAATTTACCGTTATGGCATGAACCATCGGAATTGATCTCGTTGTGTAAACTGGCAGTCGTTCCCAGGGTCGGTTTCCCGATGCCTGACCTCGTATCTCTTGAATCAAGAATCCCCGGATTATCCGGGCGTGTAACAATGCTGGATAAACCTGAGATAGCCGTCACCTCTTCCGAGATACGTGAAAGGGTGCGCCTGGGACTTAGTATCCACGGGCTTGTTCCCGTTGCTGTAGAAGACTACATTGCCGAAAACGGTCTATATACATCAAAGAATTAGATATCCAGGTTCTTGACGCTCTTGGCATGAGCCTGTATGAAGGCTTTGCGTGGCGGAACCTCTCCGCCCATAAGCATATTGAAAACATCATCCGCCTTAGCAGTATCCTCTACGTTTACCCGCAGCATGGTACGGGTGTCCGGGTTCATGGTGGTTTCCCACAGTTGCTCGGCGCTCATCTCACCCAAACCCTTGTATCTCTGGACTTCTATTTTCCTAGACTCTCTAGATTTTAGTTTACTCAGTAAATCTTCTTTCTCCTGGTCCGAATATATCCATTGCTCGGTTTTTCCCGACTTGATGCGATAAAGCGGCGGCTGGGCGATGAAGAGATGTCCTCGGTTTATCAACTCGGGCATATGCCGGAAAAAGAAGGTAAGCAGCAGTGTGCGGATATGGGAGCCATCCACATCGGCATCTGCCATAAGCACTATGCGGTGATAGCGCAGTCTCGACAGGTCTATGGAGTCGTCGATACCGCTACCCAGGACGGTGATCATATTGCGAATCTCTTCACTGGAAAGTACTTTCTCCAGTGAAGCCTTTTCCACGTTGAGGATTTTACCTCTTAACGGGAGTATCGCCTGGAAACGGCGGTTACGTCCTTCCTTGGCCGAACCTCCGGCGGATTGCCCTTCTACCAGGAACAACTCGCAAAGAGAAGGGTCTTTTTCAGAGCAATCGGCTAATTTTCCGGGTAGAGTCCCCGCCTCTAAACTGCTTTTGCGAATGACCAAATCCCTTGCTTTGCGGGCGGCTTCTCTTGCTCTGGCGGAAGTAATGCACTTCTCGATTATCCTCCTGGCATCATCGGGGTGTTCTTCTAGGTATAAGGAAAGACCTTCAACAATAACGCTTTCTGTTATATTCTTTATTTCTATATTGCCCAGTTTGCCCTTGGTTTGCCCTTCGAACTGTGGTTCGGCTAATTTGACACTGATAACGGCGGTAAGCCCTTCGCGGGAATCATCGCCGACCAGGTTGGAATCGCCCTCCTTGAGAATTTTGTTCTTATGCGCATAATCGTTAAGCACGCGTGTCAGCGCTGAACGGAAGCCGGTAAGATGTGTTCCCCCATCCATGGTATTAACGCAGTTAGCGAAGCTCAGGGTATTATCCGTATAACCGTCGTTATATTGAATTGCCGCTTCTACGATGGTGCTGTTTTCTTGCTTGTAGATATATATGGGTTGACGGTGAAGAACGGCGCGGTTGCGGTTAAGGTGACGGACAAAACCGATTATTCCACCCTCGAAATAAAAGGTCTGTTCGTTATCCGTTTTTTCATCCCAGAAGGATATTTCCAACCCTTTGTTCAAATAAGCTATTTCACGGAAACGGTCACTTAAGGTATTAAAATCATATTCTGCGGTGCTGAATATTTCTTTATCTGCAACGAATATTGTAGTCGTACCCGTCCCTGTTGCTTCCCCGATCTCTTCCACTTCTTTCTGAGGGATGCCTTTTTTATATTCCTGATAGTATTTTTTACCGTCACGCTGGATGAAAACCTCCATACGTTCGGAAAGGGCATTAACGACCGATGCGCCAACACCGTGCAAACCGCCGGATACCTGGTAGGTTTTTCCGCCGAACTTGGCTCCGGCATGAAGCACTGTCATTACTGTTTCCAGTGCTGACAGTTTTGTCGTCGAATGGATATCAACAGGGATACCGCGCCCGTTATCTTCAACCGTAACCACATTATTTTTATCAATGGTAATTTTTATCTTGGTGCAGAAACCCGCCATAGCTTCGTCAACGCTATTGTGGACGATCTCATATGCCAGGTGATGCAATCCCCGCTGGTCGGTAGAACCTATATACATACTGGGACGGCGGCGAACGGCTTCGCGCCCACCTAATACCTGGATATCCGCAGCCGAGTAATCATTGTTATTTATTGTTAATTCCGATTTATCCTTTGTCATTTATACTCTTGAAAATTATTACTTAAAACTCGGGCAATTATAATAAAAGAGGCAGACTATTTCTGCTGCCCTCTGTATTTCACCCTGTAATTAATTATATCACAGAATAAGGCATTAGGTAAAGCTATTGAAGCTAAAGGTTCAGTATACACATGGTTGGTATCAGTTTCCAGTGGTATAATTAAAGTATGCGATTTGGCGGAGTATTTAAAACCAAAGTATTTTGGGATGCCATTGCAATTATTACCAGTATTGCGGGGGGATGGGCTATGCAATACTATTTAGATTCAATTTCCCCGCCAATAGCACTAGTTATATCAGTTATTGCTTTTTGCATAATGTATTATGCTATTAAAAAATCTAATTCCTTAAGTGTCCCACAATTTGTTATAAAAGCGGAAGAACGCTTAGTAGTTATTAATAGATTAGAGATTATACTGTCGAATATAGAA
>JAQTVR010000125.1 GCA_028706995.1 Dehalococcoidales bacterium | reverse complement strand
AATTCGTTGGTTATACCTTGCGCCAGTTGTTTTTTTTGTTCCATAGTACGTCCCTGCCACATCTCAACAATTATTACGGGCATTTCATACTCCTATATAAATTGTAATCAATTTGTTAACTATCGCTTGAATTTTTTCCTGAGGTCATCTGCTGCCTTTTGTTTCTCATAATCCTCTTCACTCAGAGGTTCACAAGACAGGACCTTATTATTATGTATGTTCATAGTAAAAAGTTCCCTGCACTTCCAGCAGCGATAAGGTCCGTTATAATCCGGTTCCAACAATGAAATAGTCCCTTCCTTCTGGCATGCAGGGCAAGTGATATTCATTAACATAATTTATCCTCCTGTAGATAATCTAAAATAATCTTAACAGCTATATTTCTTATAGGCAAGTATCAAAACCTGGCCAATTTTTTAATAAGTATACATATATTCCTTGAGAAATATCTTATAGGAAATTTATAAGAGCTTTCAGGGAAAGAAACAATAACCTCGAAACCAGCCTTTTTTACCGATTTCTCCAACTCGGAATACGAGAAGAGATGATAATATCTAAGCAGAGTATTATCTTTTTTACGCCAAGGTATAAAAGAATCCCTGGGTTTGAACCAGAAACCGGGTTGCCATTTATTCCAGACTGTAATAAAAGCTTCCGCCCCGGGTTTCAATATTCTATTCAATTCGACAAAAGCCTTCAACCTTTCCTCATCACCATTAATATGGTGATGAGTAGCTATCGAAATTGCCCAGTCGAATGTATCATCAGGAAACGGTAATTGTCTAACATTTGCCTGTATAATTGATGTTTTAAATTTAAACTTGCCGGCATATTTCCTGGCAAGTTTCAGCATTTCAATAGAAAAATCAACACCATAAAGTTTAAAGTTTTCTTTGAAAGGCAGAAAATCTGCTCCGTGCCCGCACCCGAGATTAATTAATTTTCCTTTTTGCCATTTTTTTGCCAGGCATTCAAGCTCTGTTTTAAAAATAGACCGGTGCCTGAAGTTATACCAGCTGGGGGCAATTTGATCGAAGACATCTCTTAATTGTTTTTCCAAGCGAATAATCCTTCCTGCGAGGTGTTATTAGGTCAATATTCAGGTTGTTGCCGTTTTCTAAAACTGGTAGACTTGATTATATCATTAATAATTAAAGCGAGCGCAATAGTGAGAAAAATATCCAGGACTATATCAGGTGTAACGCCTGTAGCGGTAATGACATCTCCACAGGGGTGCCCCGGCAAATGCATATACTGTCCCACATATGTCGACACCCCTCAAAGCTATACTCCGGAATCACCGGCGGTACTACGGGCTAAACACTGTGATTATGACCCTGTTAAGCAAGTAGAATTACGCTTGAACATACTATCTGATATGGGGCATCCTATTGATAAGATAGAAATGATAATTATGGGTGGAACATTCCTTTCTTATCCTCTGGATTACCAATACCAGTTTATAAAGGGTTGTTATGATGCTCTGAATGGAGTGGAATCAGAAAGTCTTATAGAAGCACAAAAAATCAATGAAACCGGCAGGCATCGTTGTGTTGGATTATGCATAGAAACCAGGCCGGATTGGTGTCGTGAAGAAGATATTAACAGGATGATCTCATTTGGAGCTACTAGGGTCGAGCTTGGTGTGCAAATGCTTGATGATGAGATATATAAGTTAGTAAAGCGTGAGCATTTAGTTGAAGATGTGATAAGAACGACCAGGTCGCTTAAAGAGCGTGGTTTTAAGGTACATTATCATTGGATGCCGGGGTTACCCGGATCAACTCCCGAACGCGACCTGGAGATGTCAAAATTGATGTTCGAAGACGAAAATTTTAAACCTGACGGGTTGAAGCTCTATCCAACTATGGTCGTTGAAGGAACCAAGTTGCACGAATGGTATAAAGAGGGCATATATCAACCTTATGATAAGGGTACCATGATAAACCTGATGGCTGAAATAAAAGCTGTTGTGCCGAAATATGTAAGAATATCAAGGGTGCTGCGTGATATCCCGGCGAAGTTTATAGTTGCCGGATTAAGGGATTCTTTGAGGGAATTACTTAAGCAAAAAATGGGACACAAAGGGATAAACTGTAAATGTATCCGGTGCCGTGAATATGGGCATAGATTAAAAGAGAATTTGCCGATCGGAGAGCCTCATTTAAACAGGATGGATTACAGGGCATCCGGCGGACAGGAGATATTTCTCTCTTTTGAAGACGAGTTCAATACTCTTTTCGGCTTGTTGCGCTTGAGAATTCAAAGAAGTAATATTTCAGGATTAATCCTAAACTCTGATAATAATATAGCTTTAATCAGGGAGTTGCATATTTATGGGCCCGAGGTTTTATTGGGTGAAAAAGATATAGAAGCTGTTCAGCATAAAGGTTTGGGTAAATCTTTGCTGGCAGAAGCAGAGAAGATAGCTAAAGAAGAATTTGAAGTAAAACAGATTGCCATCTTAAGCGGAGTCGGGGCAAGAGAATACTATCGCATGGAAGGATATGGATTTGAGTCCGGTTACATGGTCAAAAAGGAAGAAGAAAAATAAATATTATTTTTCTTCTTCCTGGCTCCAGTTCTGCATGATCTCTTTTACACGTTGAGCTAATTTCGGACTCTGGCGCAATCGCTCAATAAATACAGGACAACCCTCCAGCATCGTTTTTTGCGCTGAATAAGCCATGCTGGAAATCAGGTTTTGAACTTCAGGGTTAGTTTGCTGTGGCATGTTGAAACCGGGAGTTGCCTCCATCTGCCTTCTAATATCCTCGGTAGTAAACTTCATTGGTATCAAACAGGTTTTATACCATGGACATTCCTTGCATTGAACTATTCCATAAGCTTCATCTAAAATGTCAGACATTTATAAGTCTCCATCATATTTTAACAATATTCTCTTACTAGAGAAGGTCGTCAATTTTAGGTTTAAGTGCGGCTTCGGGCAAGGCGCCGACTACAGTATCTACAGCTTTTCCGTTCTTAAAAAATAAAAGAGTTGGAATAGACATAACATTAAATTTGGATGCTGTTTGCTGGTTGTCATCGACGTTCATTTTACAGAATTTAACCTTACCGCTATATTCCTCTGATAAACTTTCGATAACCGGGGCTACCATGCGACAAGGTCCGCACCATGGCGCCCAGAGATCCAATAATACAGGTTGTGTGGATTTTAATACCTCTTTATCAAAACTTTCGTCTGTTATTTCTAATACCATAACATTTCACCTCCCGTATTAATTATTCTAATGGTTACTTTTTTATAGTAATGTTTTTACTCTTCTTGTGTCAAGCAGACACTTATTTATTAATCTTGGTTGTTTTATCATTTTATTATGTTATAATACTCCTTGTAATTTTTTAAAATGGGGGTGCTTATAATGCCACAAGATAATATAAATGACCTTGAAAATCTATTCCTAAACGATGATAAAATGAAGCAGCGATTTAATGAATTAATTACTTCTAGATATGAGCAACTTTGTACTGATTTAGAAGCTAGTAAAAATGGTGAAACTGGTTTAGAATTCGTCAAATTTTTTGGGTTTAATGATAGTTTCGTAACCCAACTAGCTTCTGTTCCACCAGAAATAGCGTACAGAAATATATTATTCATGCTTGATTCCGTTTCTTATGCTCTTTATCGAATGATGTTAGTTCACGATACATCAATTCTAGAAGCGGTGAAAGCAGATAACAGTTAGGTTTGGGTTTAACACGTCTAAATAACTCTTCGTATATTAATTCCATTTTATTCATTTTATTTTAACCTCATAATAGATATTCCCTGCATTGGTGGTATATTATCCCTCTTTTTATGGACTAACTTTTTGCGCTCTTTAACTACCATCTTAACCATTTTAACTGGCTTGTATTCTATTTTAGGTATCTCTATGACGGTCTTAATCGGTATCCTAGCGGTTATTTCATAAGGTTGCTCACATACGTCTTTCCAATTACGAATTGTGTATTTAATCCCCGCAACTTCTGCGGGTTGAGGTGGTCCCTGGAATTCGGACAATTTGTTAAGGTGGAGTTCTGCCCTTAAAATAATAAATATAATAAAAGGAGCAGGACATGAAAGAAAGCAGAAGAAAACACAGCCCATCGTTCAAGGCGAA
>JAQTVR010000124.1 GCA_028706995.1 Dehalococcoidales bacterium | reverse complement strand
CGAACCGTTCGATGGCTCTCCTGAGCGGTCTTGCTCCGTATACAGGATTATAACCTGCTTCCGCCAGCCATGTCCTGGCGCCTTCGGTAACTTCCAGCGTCAGTTCGTGATCGACCAATCGCTGTTGCAAATCCTTCAGCATTAAATCGACTATCTTATTCAGATGTTCTTTTTCCAGCTCGTGGAAGACTATAATTTCATCTATGCGATTGATGAACTCCGGCCGAAAGGTCTTCTTAACCTCGGCCATAACTTTCTCTTTCATCAACTCATAGCTGCTTTTATCCGCTTTATCCTTGTTCTTCTGTACGGCAAAGCCCATAGCCGATTCGCGCCTGATGAGGTCGACACCGGCATTGGATGTCATAATGATTACGGTATTTTTAAAGTCCACCGTACGTCCGTGTCCATCCGTCAATCTCCCGTCATCCAATACCTGTAAAAGGCTGTTGAAAACCTCCGGATGGGCTTTTTCGATTTCATCCATTAATATAACACGATAGGGGCGTTTTCTTACAAGTTCGGTGAGTTGTCCTCCCTCATCGAAACCGATATATCCCGGCGGTGCGCCTATAAGGCGCGATACGGTATGCTTTTCCTGGTATTCGGACATATCCAACCGTACCATAGCGTTTTCATCGCCGAATAAAAACCATGCCAGTGTTTTAGCCAGTTCGGTTTTGCCGACACCGGTAGGGCCTAAGAACATAAAGCTGCCGATAGGCCGTCGCGGGTCTTTCAGCCCTGCGCGGCTGCGGCGTACCGCCTCCGAGATGGCTTTGACCGCCTCCTCCTGGTCGACCAGTCTTTCATGAATGCGTTCCTCCATGTGGACCAGTTTTTCCGCTTCGCCCTCCAGCATGTGGGATACCGGAATGCCCGTCCAGATGGCAACCAGTTGGGCGATGTCCTCTTCCTTAACCACCTCGTCTATATTTTGGTTTTTAAGCCATTCGTTCTTGGCTGTGGTGTATTCTTCCTGCAGTCTTAATCTTTCCGCTTTGAGTTGGGCGGTGCATTCATAATCCTGCCTCTGCGAAGCCGCCTCTTCTTCATTGTTCAGTTCATTCAGCCTTTTTTCAAGTGACCTTACCTCGGGGGGCGCGCTCTCTGTATCCAGCTTCAACTTGGAAGCAGCCTCGTCTATCAGATCTATAGCTTTATCGGGCATGTGCCTGTCGGCAATATAACGCCGGCCTAAGCGGACAGCCGCTTCCAGTGCCCCGTCGCTTATTTTTATCTTATGGTGTGCCTCGTACCTCGGGCGCAAACCGCGCAGAATCTCGATGGTTGCTTCGTTATCGGGTTCCTCGACGAAAACCGGCTGCAATCGTCTCTCCAGTGCTTTATCTTTTTCTATAAACTTACGGTATTCGTCTGAAGTAGTAGCGCCTATACATTGCAACTCCCCGTGAGCCAGCGCCGGTTTCAACATATTGCTGGCATCCAAGGAGCCTTCGGTGGCTCCGGCGCCGACCACAGTGTGTATTTCATCGATAAAAAGTATAATTTCACCCCGGGCTTCCCGCACCTCGTCCATAACCGCCTTGAGCCTCTCTTCGAACTCGCCGCGGAACTTACTTCCGGCTACTAATGACCCCATATCCAGAGATATAACCTTTCGTCCCCTCAAAGAGGTGGGAACATCGTCAGCGGCAATTTTTAAAGCTACCCCTTCGGCGATAGCAGTCTTGCCAACGCCGGCTTCTCCGACGACAACCGGATTATTCTTGGTGCGGCGGGTTAGTATCTGCATGACGCGTTTTATTTCCGCCTCCCTGCCGATAACAGGGTCGAGCTTCCCCAATCTTGCAAGTTCGGTCAGGTCGCGCCCGTATTTAGTCAGGGAGCGGTATTTGCTTTCGGCCCTGGCATCGGTAACACGGTGCCCGCCCCTGATTTTTTGCAGGGCGCCGTACACTTTCTCCTGGTCTATTGCGATGCTTTCGAATATTTTGGCTATCGGGCCTTTCTGCTCCCTGCTTATGGCAATAAGAATATGCTCGGTTCCTATGAATTCGTCCTTGAGCCTGTTTGCCTCTTCCTCTGCCGTTTCAAGCAGTTTAGCTACACGCGGGGTAGCGTATATTTGCGGGGTTTCGTAGGCAATCTGAGGTGTCTTTTTTAATGCAGCCGATACTTTTTCCCTCAGATCCCCGACATTAATCTTGAGTTCCTTGAGAATATCTCCTACCAGTCCCTTTTGCTGTTGTAATAAAGCTAGCAGAATATGCTCTACATCCCACTGGCTATGTTTTAATTGATGAACAAGCTGCTGGGAGGCATTTAGGGCTTCCTGTGCCTGTTCGGTAAATTTTTCCTGTCTCATTTTTCTTCCCTCCTTAATCTCTCTATCTCATCTTCGAGATTCTCGGTGGTTTTTTGCAATTGTGCAATCTGGTGCGACATCCTGAGTATAACCTCTACCCCGGCAAGATTGACGCCCAGCTCGTCCATTAACGTTATCACCCGTTGTATAAGCCCCAGATCCATGTCTGAATATAATCGTATATTGCCTTTAGAGCGTGCCGGATTAATTATGCCGACCTTTTCATAATAGCGTAAGGTATATGTCTGAGTACCAAGCATTTCGGCGGCTATACTTATGACATAGCGTGGTTTAGTATCTCTGTCCATAATAAACTCCTTACTGAATTCCTATGTGCTCCTGAGAGTATTCAGCTTCCGGAATAGTCCTTTTTCTTCTTCGGATAAATGGCTGGGAAGCACCACGTTAACTTTAGCCTTGATATCGCCGTACACGGTTTTCCCCAATTGCGGCATCCCCTGTCCGGTAAGGCGGAATATGCGCCCATTCTGGGTTTCCGGCGGGATCTTCAGTGCCAGGTTCCCCTTAAGAGTAGGTACTTTCACTTCTCCTCCCAGTATGGCTGTAGTCAGTGGTATATCGATGCCGACATAAAGATCATTATCCTTCCTTTCGAATAACGGGTGCGGTTTAACTGTTATAGATAGATACAGATCCCCGTTAGCTCCGCCGTGCCCTTCGCCTCCCTTGCCGGCGATTTTTATCCGCGAACCGGTTTTAACACCGGCAGGAATCTTGACGTCTATTCGCTTGGTTCGTAATACCCGTCCACTTCCCTGGCAGACCGGGCAGATGGCATTTTGTATTCGCCCGCTGCCCCCGCAGGTGGTACAAGCTCCCTCGTTTTGAAGACTCATAATACGGCTGGTGCCGCCGAAGGCTTCTTCCAGTGTTACTTCGACAGGTGATTCTATATCCTGCCCCCGCCTGGGGTGGGTTTGCCGCCTGGAGCGCCCCCCTTTAAAAAGGTCATCAAGGATACTGCCGAGGTCTTCTCCGCCGAAATTGAAACCCTGTGATTGTGAACCACCCTTAAAAATATCGCCGGAATCATAGCTCCGGTAACCGGTACTTTGTCCGCCGGCTTGTGAAAACTGGTCGGCGTATTGCCACTGATTGCCGAACTGATCGTATTTCTGCCGTTTATCCTTATCCGAAAGAACTTCGTAGGCCTCACTAACCTGTTTGAACTTTTCTTCGGAGCTTTTATCACCGGGATTGACATCAGGATGATATTTACGAGCCAGCTTTCTAAAGGCCTGCTTGATATCCTTGTCGCCGGCATTGCGGTTGACTCCCAGAATGCTATAATAATCCTTTTTAGCTGTCATTATTGTCGTCCTAAAGTATCAAATACAAGTGTAAACAATATAAACTATTTTTATATAAATTGTCAATTAATAAGTAATAAAATTAATAAAAATTTATTAATACGGTCGGCTTTATAATAGCTATCGATAAAGATTGCTTCACTTCCCTTCGGAAAGATTCGCAATGACAGTTGGAGTATCCGCTCATCCTTGTCGAAGGATTAGAGCAGAAACAATCATCAACCATTGATTGTTAAGAACCGGTGATAAAATATCCCTGTAAGACTTGACAATTAACATCATGGATTCTTATAATAAAAGAAACCCATTCTTTAAAAACCCCTGTGTGAAATTTTATCCGGTATATTCCTGGTTTTTTAATGTGATCGGCCAACTACTTTAAAATAGAGGGTTTTTACTATAGTTAGTCTTAAAAAGCTTAAAATCCTATGAAATCCAGAAAAAGATTCTAATTATGTCAAAATATAT
>JAQTVR010000123.1 GCA_028706995.1 Dehalococcoidales bacterium | reverse complement strand
AGCGCCCCGATGGCTGTTTTTACCCCTTCGAATTTTTCGATATTGGCTGCCAGGCGGTTAGCCAGGGGCACGCCGCGTGTGCGCATACCTACCAGGATGATTTTATCGAGGGACCTGTTGCGTTCAATGATTTCGTGGGCGATACGAGCCAGGGTGCGGCGGATGTCGGCGGCGTTCATTATTATATTTTTAGCCATAAAAATAACCCCCTGCCCTTACCGGCAAGAGGTATTCTTACATCTCTGGCTATTACCCTTGCCGGCCTCCCGGGACCAGCTTTAAAGGTTTTCTCTTATTCTGTTGTTTGAATATTATAACACTTAATAGAGCATTATTGCAAGCTTTAAACGGGGAAATAAATATGTCATTGCGAGACCATCCTTCCCCGAGATGGTGAAGGAGGCGAAGCAATCTCTATAGTAAATTGTCATTCTGGAGTTCACCGAAGGCGAACGAAGAATCTGGGGGGAGTAGGATTGCCCCCCTCTTCCCCCTCAAGCGGGAGGTTCGGAGGGACGCAGTCCCTCCGATAATCTCTTTTCCTCCTTCCTTTGGCAAAGGAAGGAGGTCAGGGGGATGGATTTTATCCATTTAAGCAAGAGGTTGGAGTATTCCGGCTGAAATCCCCCTTAGTCCTCCTTTTCCAAAGGCATCAATATACTTGACACAGTAAATCTTTTGTGCTATCCTATATCTATAACAGGTTGGAGGATGACAATGAACGAGCCTAAAACATTAGTCGAAGCAATTAAATACTTCTCAGACCCCGATGTATGTCTAGAATTCGTAGCGAAGCTACGATGGTCTGATGGTGTAACCTGCCCTACCTGCGGAAGTAAGGATGTTAGATATATCAAAACCCGTCATATATGGGAATGTAAATCAATACATCCGAAACGTCAATTTTCGATTAAAGTCGGCACTATCTTTGAGGACAGCGCAATCGGACTGGATAAATGGCTGGCTGCTATATGGATGATTGCCAATGCCAAGAACGGCATAAGTTCCTATGAGATTTCACGGAGTCTAGGGGTTACACAAAAGACAGCCTGGTTTATGATGCATCGCATCCGTCTAGCTATGGGTGTTGACGATTTTAAGTTTAATGGCATTGTCGAAGCGGACGAAACCTTCATTGGTGGCAAGTCTGTTAATATGCATAAGTCCAAACGTGAAAAGATAATCAAAGGACGTGGGTCTATCGGCAAGGTTGCAGTTATGGGACTCCTAGAGCGTCATACACGCCGAGTTCAAACTAAGATAATACCAGACACCAGCCGTAATACAATTCCACCTACAGTTCGCCATTTTGTTGAAAACGGCAGTAATCTTATCACTGATGCCTTAGCTCCATATAAGGACTTAGATAAAGAATATGTCCACGAAGTTATAGATCACGCCGAAGCTTACGCTAGAGGACACGTTCATACCAATGGTATTGAGAACTTCTGGAGTCTCTTAAAGCGTGCAATCAAAGGAACTTATATCTGTGTTGAGTCCTGCCATCTAACTCGTTATCTTGGCGAGCAGACTTTCCGCTTTAACAACCGCAAGGATGATGATGCTGGACGCTTTGAAGATGTAGTTGCTGGAATTATCGGAAAAAGATTAACATATAATGAACTTATCGGGCTGAATACGACGCCTGCCTAAAAGAGGGAAACGGAGTGAAAAAAGAGAAAAAGGACAAGACTAAGAAGGATGAAACCCCGTTCCAGCGGTTCGAGGAAGCGGTAAAGAAGGTTGTAACCGCTCCGAAACCTAAGCAAGGATAAATAGTCAAATTTACTATGTAAAACTATTGACTTCAAGTATAGCCAATAGGATAATTGCTCCTGCCGCACTATCCCTATATTCGGTGCGGTAGAAGGGAGGCATTGCAATGACTAGAGGTTTAGCATCTTTAATAGCAGAACTTCTAGTAGCAGTTATGCTATCCCGCCGAGTCCACGTAGAGTAGGTGCTGTAATAGCATACCAGAGGGTGCAACTGGGCGATGAGTAATCGGTTAATCAACCACGAGCATCTAATGGGTAATCCTGTCGAGGCGTAAAAACGAGACGGGGGTAACTACTAGCCGTACTAGAACGTGGCAACTTCTGGGGCATTCCGATTATGCCGACTCGCTAGGGGGCTGTTGGAACGAAGGCTGAACGGAGCTAATGACGAGTGGGGTTAGCTCCTCCACAACTCAAGGCGAGTTTGACTGGACTTCCTCCAGCCTTCCCTATATCTTTTCCGTTATGGATTGACTAGCTATTTCTTCCATTAAACCTTTTGTAGCCCACCATATGCGGATAGCTTCCTGCTCTGTGTATTTACTATCAAGGTGAGCAACACGCTGCCTCCAAGCATTATTAACAACGTGCATCTGCGCAGTAATGGCTGAAAGCGGTTGTATGCTTCCCACGAACTCAGGCTTTGCATTATTTCGGTCTCTCCTAGCTTTTTCAAGTTGTGCATCCATATAGCTTAGAACTTCACCAAAGCCAGGTTTTTTACTCTGATAGCCAACTCTTTCTCCGATGGTAACTGTCGCAATTTCAGCTATCCGACTCAAATGAAATACTGCCGATGTCCACCTCTCAAAGGCTATACATTTACCAGCTTCTTCTATATCATATATGGTAGAGGGGAATGCGCTAGACACCTTTTCTCCAAATAGATTTATATCTAGAAAGTTTACTTTGTTCGGTTCGATAAAAAATAATTTCCGCAAGCTCAATTCATCAACAAGGCGACCTCTTAGGTCTTTGGCTAATTCGCAATATTCCTCTAATGTGCATCCACTGGATAAAACTTCAATCATTTTTTCCATTGTCTTTTTAGACATTGGCAGGTTTAACTTTTGAAATTCCCCTAAAAGGATTCGGCATTCTTCTGTCCTGCTTGTGCAAATTTCATCCGTAACTTTTTCTCTAAGTTCTTTGCTATTGGTAGCTTTGCTTATAAAGCTACCTCCGTCTAATGCCCCCAAAAAGGCTATAAAACTAGTGAATGCTAACGAGTTAAACTCTTCCATAGAGAAAAACTCCCGTAACGATATAATCTTATTCAATTATACTCCCCCTTCATTTACTGTGTCAAGTATATTGATGCCTTTCCAAAGGGGGAAAGAATGCCCTTCGACAAGCTCAGGGTGAGCGATATGTTTTGACTGCCACCCCACCCCGAGATTCTTCAGTCGCCGCGCTCCTTCAGAATGACGATTCGGGCGTGTCACTCTGAGCGCAGCGAAGAGTCTGGAGGGGTTGGGAGGATTAAAATGACCCGAAGCAAGGCTAAATGTTATAATTAAAGAATAAGTGGATATTCTAAAAAGCCTCAATCCGGCGCAGCGCAAGGCAGCCGAAGCTATCAATGGTCCCCTGTTGATTCTGGCGGGACCCGGCAGCGGCAAGACGCGTGTTATTACCCATCGTATCGCTTACCTCATCAAGGTCTGCGGCGTCAGCCCGCGCCGTATAATGGCGGTTACCTTTACAAACAAAGCCGCCCGCGAGATGGAAGCGCGCCTGGGCAGCCTGGCAAGCGGCGCCGTGCGGGAGATGACCATCGGTACCTTTCACGCCATCTGTGTCCGCATCCTGCGGCAGGACGGGCGGGCTATCGGCATCGACCCCGGGTTTGTTATCTATGACAGGGAAGACCAGCTCAGCCTGGTGAAAAGCAGCATCAAGGAGCTGGGGCTGGACCCCAAGCAACACTCGCCGGCGTCTGTCCTGTCGGCTATCAGCAGCGCCAAGAGCCAGGTGATAACGGCGGAGGAATACAACCAGCATGCCGCCAGCTATTTCGAGGGAATCGTGGGGCGCGTCTATGAAAAATACCAGCAGATGTTAAAGCAAAACAACGCGCTGGACTTCGATGACCTGCTGATGAAAGCCGTGCAGCTTTTCGACAGCCAGCCGGAAATACTGAAGAAATACCAGGAGCGCTACCTGCATATTATGGTAGACGAGTTCCAGGACACCAACCTGGTGCAGTACCGGCTGGTGAAGCAACTGGCAGGCAAGCACCGCAACATCTGTGTCGTCGGTGACCCGGACCAGTCTATCTACTCCTGGCGTTCGGCGGATATGCGCAACATCCTCAACTTCGAGGAAGACTACCCGGATGCCGAGGTGGTTCAACTGGGGC
>JAQTVR010000122.1 GCA_028706995.1 Dehalococcoidales bacterium | reverse complement strand
TTCCCAGGCCTCTAACCCATGACCTTTTGCAGAAGGTTCTAGTTACGTTGGGTGCTTCTATAGACTCAGTGGTAGTAAGCGATCTTAAAAGCGATATTTTTTATGCTAAAATAATTCTTAATATAGATGGGAAGCAAGAGGAGATAGATGCCCGTCCAAGCGATGCTCTTGCGTTAGCGATAAGAATGGACACCCCTATTTTCGCCGACGAATCCGTGCTCGAAAAAGCAGGAATTCCACTCGACCAGGATAAAGATACAGGGGAAGCTATACTTCAGAAAGAAGAATTAGGTTCTACGGATATCGAAAGTAAAGGCGGCAAGGCCAGCGAAGAAGAAATGAAGAGACTCTCGGCTTTTCGAGAGTTTATAGATAACCTCGATCTGGACGATTTTGGTAAACACAAGTCATAAGTAAAACCCCTTTTTTGATGAGGAATCTGTAATAAAAATAAGGAAAGCCTCGGAATTAAAAATCCGAGGCTTTCTAGTAACTTTAGCTGATTATAAAGTAAATATATATGTGTATACAGGTTGCAATAAAATGGGTAATTTGTTGTTATTTTCCTTGACTTAAATAATCATTTCTTGGTATGCTTTCTGACGACATTATTGAGGGGCGAGAATGCAAAAATGGCAGACAGCCCTGAGATTGATAGGGCTAGGGTGGTACATCGCGATTTGTATAGCCGGTGGAACACTCGGTGGTGTATGGCTTGATAGCAAGTTAGATACCAGGCCGATTTTTATTATAACAGGATTATTCACCGGATTGATTGTTGCCTTTTATGGTATGTACAAGATGATTATACCCATGATGGAAAACAATAAAGACAAGGAGAACAGCTAGTAGTGGCAAAAAAGAAAGGCTGTCTGGGTTGTTCTTTCCCTGTAGCAATAGTTATTGGAATTATTTTATTAACGGTCGGTGTGATCAGTCTTCTGGGCGGAGCTCTCGGCAAAGAGCTGTTTTCAAATATAAGTCTTCCTGCTTGGCTTTCGGTTCCATCTCCTGAACCTGAACTTCCTGCCAGCGTCATATTCCACCTATTCGGTTTTCCGATTACGAACACGATAATAACTTCATGGATTACAATACTTTTCCTTCTGATGGTTTTTTATTTCGGCACCCGTAATATGAAATTGATTCCATCCAGATATCAGACTATCGTAGAATCGGTTATCGGCTATTTGCTGGGTTTCTGTGAGGATATCGCCGGTGTAAAATATGGGCGAAAGTTCTTTGCTATTGTGGCTACAATATTTCTGTTTGTCATTACAAATGCATGGATAAGCCTTATACCGGGTATCGGTACTATAACCATTCATACCATAGAAGGCCATGCGGAACTGTTCCGTGGTGTTAATACTGATATTAATTTCCCCTTAGCCCTTGCCCTGATCTCATTCGTATTCGTCGAGTATTGGGGTATCAAGACGCTAGGTTTAGGCTATTTTAAGAAATTTATAAATATACGACGTTTTGTTGCGTCTATCAAACTGCTGTTTAGAGGACAATTTAAATCGGCAATATCAGGTTTGTTTTATGGTGCCATGGATATATTTATCGGACTACTGGAAGCTCTTAGTGAGATTATGCGCATCATCAGCTTTACATTCCGTCTATTCGGTAATATGACAGGCGGTGAGATATTACTGCTGATGATGCTATTCCTAGCACCGTTTCTACTAGCCTTACCTTTCTATGGACTTGAACTGTTTGTCGGTTTCATCCAGGCATTGATATTCTCGGGGCTTACGCTGGTGTTTGCTAATATAGCTATTACTCCTGCTCATTCCGAAGAAGAGCATTAATATAATGAAAAAATAAAGTGAAAATAAGGAGGCATTAACATGGAGTTGGAAGCAGCGAAAATGCTGGCGGCAGGTTTATGTATGGGTCTGGGCGCTATTGGACCCGGTATCGGTATTGGTATTTTAGGTTCCGGTGCTGTACAGGCAGTGGCCAGGAATCCTGAAGCCAGGGGTCAGATCTTCACGAATATGTTATTCGCTATTGCTCTTGCTGAAGCGGTAGCTATTTATGCATTGGTAATATCTATCATTCTTCTGTTCGTAGTATAAGCTCTTTATAGAGGAGGAGGTCTTAGTGGAAGGATTAGGAATAAATCTACCTTCTTTAATAGCACAGCTATTTAATTTCGGGCTGCTTTTAGTATTGCTCTATGCGTTTGCCTATAAACCAATTATAAAGATGTTGGACCAACGCTCTGCCAGGATAAGGGAGAGTATGGAACAGACGGAGCATATCAAAAGGCAGGCTGAACAGGCTGAAAAAGAGACAGCCAGATTAATATCTGAGGCCAGTAAAGAAGGACAAAAGATAGTCGATCAGGCTGTACAAATCGGTGAAGAAACTAAACAGAAAGCTAAACAAGACGCAAAAATTGAAGCGGAGAGGCTTATTACCAAGGCGAAGCTCGAGATAGAGCGTGAACGTGATGATGCCATTGCTGAGTTACGTAGCGCTTTTGCTGATCTAACGATATTAGCGGCGGGAAAAGTAATAGACCGATCATTGGATAAAGAACAGCATCGCCAGTTGATTGACAAAGTGCTTGAGGAAAGCAAACTACTTGACGTAAATTAGCTTAGTTCAATTTTGGAGATATTGTGGCAAAAAAGTTTTCCGCACGGCGGTATGCGCGGGCAATATTCGATATCGCGCAGGAAAGTAATGAGTTAAATGAATGGCTGGTTCAACTCGATGCGGTTAGCCAACTAAATCGGGATGAGACCGTAGTCGCTTATCTTGACAATCCATCTATTAGCTTTCAGGAAAAAGAAGCTTTACTGGCTGGTAAATTACCAGGGATTAATGCCAGGGTTATAAATATGGTATACCTGTTACTCGATAGTGATAGAGTTGATATGTTGCCGGCAGTTGTTAATGAGTATAAAAAAATGCTAGATCAATATAATGGCATTGAAAGAGCTGAGGTTATTACTGCAGTACCGCTGGATGATAAATCCAGGCAGAAACTAAGTGACCGCCTTAGCGAAATTATAGGTAAAAAGATACTTATAGAACCGGAGTATACTGACCGCGGCTTGATAGGTGGGGTTGTGGTTAAAGTAGGGGGGAAAATGCTTGATGGCAGCACCCGCAATGCTTTAAATGTATTGAAAAAAGAAGTAAGCAGTTAGATATAAATAACCCAGTTAGACGCAGGAGGTGGATAATTTGGCTAAAGGACAAGAGATAGTCTCAATTATCAAACAACAGATAGAGCAATTCGGCACCCAGATAAAAATGGTTGATGTTGGAACGGTCATTCAGGTCGGTGACGGTATCGCAAGGATATATGGATTAGCCGGAGTCAAATATAATGAAATGGTTCAATTCCCCGGTGACGTAATGGGGATTGCTCTTAACCTTGAGGAAGATAGCGTGGCGGCTATTCTTCTGGGTGATGCTGATACTATTAAAGAAGGTGATGAGGTATACGCTACCGGTAAAATTGCTGAAGTTCCGGTTGGCAACGCACTTATCGGCAGGGTAGTGGACCCGCTGGGGAGACCGCTGGATGGCAAAGGTCCTATCAAGACTGATAAGAGCCGACCCCTGGAAAGAGTTGCTCCTAACGTTGTTTCGCGTAAATCCGTAAATACTCCGGTGCAAACAGGTATTAAAGCAATTGACAGCATGATACCTATTGGTCGTGGTCAAAGAGAATTGATTATTGGAGACCGCTCTACCGGTAAGACGGCTATTGCCATGGATACGATTATCAATCAAAAAGCCGGCAATCTAACCTGTGTTTATGTAGCTATCGGGCAAAAGGCATCTAAAGTGGCGCAGGTAGTTGCCAATCTGGAAGCGCACGGGGCAATGGAACATACTATAGTGGTTGCTGCTAATGCTTCCGACTCCGTAGCTCTACAGTATTTAGCTCCATACGCCGGATGTTCCATTGGTGAAGAGTTCATGGAACAGGGTCAGGATGCTTTAATAGTTTATGATGATCTGTCGAAGCATGGTTGGGCTTACCGTCAACTGTCGTTACTACTCAGGCGCCCACCAGGCAGAGAAGCCTATCCCGGTGATGTTTTTTATTTGCATAGCCGTTTGCTCGAAAGAGCTGCGAGGCTGAGTGATGAACTGGGAGGTGGGTCTCTTACCGCATTGCC
>JAQTVR010000010.1 GCA_028706995.1 Dehalococcoidales bacterium | reverse complement strand
CGTAGCTCTTATCAACGCCTCCGGGGATGATGCGGTGTAAAAAGATTACATTGCCCGCTTCTTCGGTTACGGCAACATTAAAATTCCTGATTCTCGGCAGATAATCGGCAAGCTCCACAAGCTCGTGGTAATGGGTGGCAAACAGCGTCTTGGCTCCCAACCCCTTATAGTTATGGATGTATTCTGCAACTGCACGGGCGATGGACATACCGTCATAGGTGCTGGTGCCACGCCCGATTTCATCAAGAATAAGGAGGGAGTGGGGGGTGGCATTATTCAGGATGTTGGCGGTTTCTACCATTTCTATCATAAAAGTGGATTGCCCCGAGGCTAAATCTTCTCTAGAGCCGATACGGGTAAAAATGCGGTCAACCAGCCCGATGGCGGCTTTCTCTGCCGGCACGAAGCTGCCTATCTGTGCCATTAAGACGATAATTGCCACCTGTTTTAAGTAGGTGGATTTCCCTGCCATATTGGGGCCGGTCAGGATGATAATCTGAGTATCTTTGTTCGAGAGAGAAATGTCGTTTGGGATGAACTCGCCCTGGTGCAGATTCCTTTCGACAACAGGATGTCGTCCCTGCCTGATGACTATTTCATCTCGGTCATTGAGCTCCGGGCGGATATAGTTAAAGCGGCTGGCGATTTCGGCTAGACTGGAGAAAACATCTATTTCAGCAAAGGTATTCGCCTGTGACAGAATTCCCTCTCCATATGAGGCTACCTGCTGGCAAATGCGGCGGAAGATATTCGTTTCCAGTTCGGCGATGCGGTCTTTGGCATTTAAAATCATCGATTCGTACTCTTTAAGCTCCGGCGTATAATAACGCTCGCCGTTGACCAGCGTCTGCTTGCGAATATAGGTCTCCGGCACCTGTGACAGATTCGCCTGAGATACCTCGATATAGTAACCGAACACCCGGGTATAACCTAATTTTAGCGATTTAATGCCGGTTTTTTCACGCTCCTGCTTTTCCAAGTTGGCAAGGTAAAGCCTAGCATTTCTAGAAGTCAGTCGCAGGCCGTCCAGTTCTTCGGAAAATCCCTGCCTGATAACGCCGCCTTCCCCAAGACTGGAAGAGGGCGATGCTTCTATGGATTGCGTAATCAGGGCAATAAGCTCCGGTTGGGGTTTCAGTTTTGTTTTGAGCCAGCCAACAGTGCTGAAGTCCGTACTTTCTAATATCTTTATAAGGTTCGGGATTAAATCCAGGCTGCGTTTTAAGGTGATTAGCTCCTGAGGCAAGGCGATGTTCCCCCTTATACGGTTTGTAAGCCGTTCGAGATCTGATATATCCGAAAGAAGAAGGATAACCTGTTTCCTTACTAAATTATTATCGAAAAACCAGCCGATTGCATCCTGCCTTATCGTCAATTCATTCAGATCGAGCAGGGGTTGTCCCACCCATCGTTTGAGCATTCTGCCGCCCATTGAGGTTTTACTTAAATCTATTACAGATAAAAGCGAGCCTTCGATCATGCCGGAAAGTCCGCTACGGAAGAGTTCCAGGTTCCCCTGTGTGGTGGTATCCAGAGCCATAAATGAGTTGGCGGAATATGTCGAAAGGTGCGTTATCTGGCTCAAGACGCTCTTTTGTGTTTGTTTTAGATAGTATAGTGTGGCTCCGGCAGCCTGAATTGCCAACGGTAACCCGGAACAGCCATAGCCATCGAGAGTAGTGGCTTCGAAATGGTCTAGTAGGGTTTTACGGGCGATCTCAAGTTCGAACCAGTAGTTTTCTAAATGGCTTATCGAGGGTTTTATATTCAAGTCTGGTAATGGCAAATCTTGCGGAGAGATTATTTCGGCAGGTTTTAATCTTTCCAATTCCAAGCCAAGACGGTTTAGGGGTAGTTGGGTGGTGCTAAATTCACTTGTAGTAATATCCACGCTGGCAATACCTGCCATGTCATCGGCGATAATAACACCTGTAAGGTAATTATTGGCTTTACCGTCCAGTAACCCCGGCTCGACTATTGTTCCCGGGGTTACCATGCGGATTACATCGCGTTCCACTATACCCTTAGTTTTACCCGGTTTGGTCATCTGCTCACAGATGGCAACCTTGTAACCTCGTCTTATAAGTTTGGCAAGATAATCATCTACGGCGTGATAGGGAATGCCTGCCATCGGTACCTTATAATCTTTTCCCATGCTGCGGGATGTCAATACTATATCCAGTTCGCGGGAGGTTATTTGGGCGTCTTCGTCGAACGTCTCGTAGAAATCCCCAAGCCGGAAGAAAAGGATAGCCTGCGGGTACTGCTGCTTGATCCTGAGGTACTGCTGGCGTATCGGCGTTGGATTATCCTTCATAGTTCCCATATTCTACTGTAACCGGGGGATAAATTAAAGGGAGGCTAAAGAAAAGCCTTTTATGCTAAAATTTAAAACGAGTATTTAATAAAGGAAGAACTATGAAGTACAAATTATTGGTAGTAGATATCGATGGTACGCTGGTGAACAAACACGGTGTCATATCATCTGTTGACGCGGCGGCGCTGGCAAAAGCTAAGGTTGGGGGTGTAATAGTAGCCCTGTCTACAGGCAGGGTGATCAAGGGATCCGAAAACATAATTAATGAGTTGTCTTTAGACGGGTATCATATATTTTTTGATGGAGCAGTAGTAAGTGATCCGGCTAAGAATGATGTTATATATAGCAAGCCGATTAAACCGGAAATTGTGAAGCGGGCGATAAACTTTGCCCTTGCCAATGATATATATCTTGAGCTTTATACTACCGAAAAATTTTATGCAGGTAAGAAAAACTGGTCGGATTTGGTGCACCATTATTACTTCGGTATTGACCCGGTTATTGTCGATTTAAATGAGATCTGTATGTGCGAGCGTATAGTCAAGGCGGAACTTATATCTCGTAGCCAGAAGGAGGATGACGAGATCATGATGTTTAAAAAGGAATTCGATGGCAGTTTGCGCTTTTCCCTGGCGCATTCGCCGGCGTACCCGAACATCGAGTTTATGAACATAGTCGACCCGGAAGTATCCAAGGGCGAAGCCCTCAAGTTCATGATGGCGTATTACGGCGTGGAAAAGGATGAGGTTATAGCTATAGGGGATGGACATAACGATATTCCTCTATTAGAGGTGGCCGGCACAAAGGTGGCCATGGGCAATGCTTTCGATGAGTTGAAGAAAGTGGCAGATTACATAACTATTGATGTCGATAACAGCGGTGTAGCTGCAGCTATTGATAGATTTTTATTCTCATAGATAGTTAATAAAAGGCTGCAAATTACTACATACTGTTGAAATCAGGAGTCTGTCAGAGCGGATAAGGTATTAGCAGAAGCTTAATGACGGTTTGAAGCTTGATAAGAGTGGGGCAGTGCGTGTTTGCGGCATTTCCGGTTCGGAAACCGGAACTTTCTTATAACGTCTCAGCAGCGTCTCTTTTATCTATAATACGGGATCTTATTTTCGGTGTTGCGGTTTTAACAGATTTGGCATTCTCCAGTTTTTCCATCTCTTTGTAGCAGGCAAGTAATCTGGTATTGACTGCACATTGTATTACATCGCTGTCTTTGCCCGTGACGCGCGAATCATTGTAATTGGTAGTTTTGTTTTCCAATTGCTTGTATCTCTTGGCAAGCGTATCGATGTTTACCCTGCGGGGCATCATCCTAAAATCGGGAAAAGCATGATCAGTCGGTATTATCCTTTTTCTTAGCATTCCTTCAGCTTTTAGCTGAAACAGCCATTGCCTGTTTACGTTAAGAACTCTGCAATTCTCAGGAAGCGTAACGCTTTTATTAATCAGTTCAGGTGCCGGTTTCGGGTTTGATCCGGCTATATGGTTATATTTATATTGCACTGGGATATTATTAATATCTCTCCTGCTCCGGTCATATGAATAATAATTGATTCGATACGAAGTATAGACATCATTATCATCAATCACGTTGGGATGTGCGAAATCACAAGGGAAGCGGTTGGATTTCTTATTGTGGTTTATTTTTATCCTGTTCTTTTTATCTGCGTTGGATAAGTATTGCGCATACGCTAAAAAGCCTACACCTATTGCTGTGGTGACGGGATCCGGCAGAACAACTCCGACAATGCCTATTTGTCTTAGCGTCTTTATGATTAATTTATTATTCATAATATAAAAATAAATACCGCCGATATCAAACTAGTTCCAAATCAGCTAACTGGAATGATTTCAGGCGGAAAAATCCTTAAAATCAGTATTTTTAATATTTAATGTAATGGGTTGCTCCAACCTTGTCAAGATGTTTTTAGCCCTTTTCTATAAAAATTCCCAAATTGTTACAGTTTCTTTTGGAACTTTATTTTGAATTATCAAAATTGAATAGCCAACATTTACTACAGGTATTCTTTTATTTTTTGAGCAAGAGCGTAGTTTATTCCCTTAATGGATGAAATCTCATCAAGGGGAGCTGATTTGATCGCACCGATAGAGCCGAAGTGCGTCAGGAGCGCGCGCTTGCGGCTGGGTCCAATTCCCGGAACTGTATCGAGCGCCGAAGCGAAGATCTTCTTCTTATGGACGTTATGGTGATATCCTACAGCGAATCGGTGAGCCTCGTCCCGTACACGCTGGAGCAGTTGTAAACCGGATGAGATCTTGGGAAGGGTGATCGGCTGAGACCTGTCAGGCACAAAGATTTCCTCGTTTTCTTTAGCCAGCCCGATAACCGCTATCGAATCCACGCCGATTTGCCGTAATATTTCCGTCACTGCGCTAAGCTGCCCTTTCCCCCATCGATGAGTATAAGGTCGGGCATTACCGCCCAAGTTTCCGAAGCCGTTGAACCGTTTTTATTACACCTGCCGAAACGACGCAGGGTTATCTCTTGCAGCATTGCATAGTCGTTAGCCTGCGGCACTGTTTTTATCCTGAAACGACGATAATGAGATGTCTTCGGCTTGCCTTTTTCAAACACCACCATGCTCCCGACAGCATCTTTTCCCTGGATATTCGAGATATCGTAACCCTCTATTCTTGACGGGATTCGGGAGAGGTTCAACTTCTCTTTTAACTCATCCATGGCCTGTTGCAGGGTGTTTGGTGACGATATCTGTTTAATTTTTAGCTCTTCTATGCCGCGTTTTGCGTTTATTGCTACTATATCCACCAGTTGTTTTTTGTCTCCGATACGTGGTATCCGGATATGTACGCTGCCGCCTTTTTTCTTTTGGAGCCAGTTTTGAATAACGTCTTTGTCTGTTATGGGATATTGCAGCAGTATTAACGTGGGGATATGTGTAGCCGAAGCATAGAACTGTTTAACGAAATCGGTCATGACCTGTCCGGGTTCTTCGGATTGAGTGCCCTGAAGAGTAAAACCTTCTTTACCGATTAGCTTTCCGCCACGGATAAAGAATACCTGGACATATGCTGTGTCTCTATCCTGAGAGAAAGCGATAATATCCTGTTCTCCCTTAACTTTAGTTGCCAGCTTTTGCCAGTTGATGACCTCTCTGACCGCATTTATCTGGCCCCTCAGCATGGCAGCCTTTTCGTATTCCAGATCATCTACTACCTGTTTCATTTTGTTTTCGAGTTGGCGAATAACCTTTTCCTGTTTGCCTTCCAGGAAGAGGATCAATTGCTTTATACTCTCGGCATATTCCTCTCTGGATATGGCATTAATGCAAGGGCCGGGACATTTATGGATATGGTATTCCAGGCAGGGCCTGGAATACCTGGCATTAAGTACTTGTGAACAGGAACGGAAAGGGAAAATCTCCCTTATTACTTTTAATGTCTGATAGATTGAGCGGGTGCTGGCGAAAGGTCCGAAATAACGTCCCCCGTTATCTTCCAAACGGCGGGTTATCTGTACGCTTGGCCAATCCTCATTAAGGGAAATTATTAGATAGGGGAAGTTTTTATCGTCTTTAAGCCGGACATTATAATATGGCTTATATTTTTTTATGAGATTCAGTTCCAGTATCAAGGCTTCTTCTTCACAACGGGTGATAAAGAAGTCTATGTCGTTAATATCGGATACCAGTAGAGTTGTCTTTTGTGATTGTTGTTGCCTATTATTGAAGTAAGACCTGACGCGGTTTTTCAGGTTGACCGCTTTACCCACGTAAATTATGTGGCCATGGCAGTCTCGCATAAGATAGACTCCAGGATTTTCCGGTAAACGTTTGATCTTTTCCAGTACAGGGTTATCGTTTATTTCGTTCATGATATCAATCTCACTTAATATATTCTAGCACAGGATTTCATTCGCACAAATTATGGCAGCGATTAGGGACGATGAGGAAAGAGACCAAAGTGGAAGAAAAGCAACTGCTCCGATAATTTAGCCGGCGAAACCGGTAGTTTCCCTCATTAAAATTAAATTATTGGAATAATAATATTATTTAAATGGATTTACCTGTCAATGTGACTTAATGCATATTTAAAATATTTATTGAGTTATGTTAAAATAGAGAAAACTCTGGCAGTGAGGAGGCAAAGTGAAAAGTGACATAGAAAATTTTTTAAACTACCTTACTGTGGAAAAAGGCTTTTCGCAAAACACGATAGAGGCTTATCGTAACGACCTGACCCAGTTACAAGCTTTTTATGAGTCGGACGCTGCGGAGCGTCATATTATACCCGCATGGGACAATTTTAGCAGGCAGACCATGATCAGCTATATGTTAAACCTCAAGGAAAGGAACTATGCCGTTACTACGGTTGCTCGTAAGGTGGCGGCTGCCAAATCGTTTTTCAGCTTTATGGGGGCTGAGGGCAAATTGAGGGAAGACCCGACGGAGAATATAAGCTCTCCCAAGGTTGGTAAATCGCTTCCGGATACTCTGTCTATAAGCCAGGTTAAGCAGTTAATTGACCAGACTGCAAAGTTAGCCACTCCTGATACCAAGAGGGATAGAGCTATGCTGGAGCTTCTTTATGCCAGCGGCATGAGGGTCAGTGAACTGGTGTCTTTAAATGTAGGGGACGTGGATATTGCCGGGTGTTTTGTACGTTGTTTTGGTAAAGGAAGTAAGGAGCGCATGGTTCCTATATATCCACAGGCAGCTAAAATGGTCGATGAATATATAAAAGAAGTTCGTCCTCTATGGGTACATAGGGATACCGAGCGCGCCTTATTCTTGAATCAACGGGGTGAAAGGTTGACCAGGCAGGGTTTATGGCAAATATTGAAGAATTATGCTAAAGATGCCGGTCTGGATAAACAGGTCACTCCTCATACGTTAAGGCACAGTTTTGCTACTCATATGTTAAGCGGAGGAGCGGACTTAAGGGCTGTACAGGAGTTACTGGGGCATGCCAATATCTCGACCACGCAAATTTATACACATCTTACTTCGGAGCACGTACGTCGCACTTATGATAAAGCTCATCCGCGGGCTAAGCAATCTTAACCTAATATCATTAAGGGAGGATCCTTATGTCGGGTAAACCAAAACATGGCAAGGGTAAATATGCATATCAGGCTAAAATAGTCGGTAAAAAGCAGGAACAACAACCTGTTATAGCGCAGGATAATGTTCCCGTAGCTACGGCTGTCTTGGAAAAAAAACCTGATACTATAAAATCTGATATTCGAGTAGTTGCAGCACCGGTTATGCCGGCAGCGATACCAGCCTGTGTTAAAAAGATAGATCTTATCTTTGAGATAAAAAGGATAGGGATTATAGCTGCCGCAATACTGGTTTTATTAATAATCCTGTCAGTTATGCTAAAATAAATCGATTTTTAAAGGGTGCTTGTCATGGATTATAAAGCGGCAAGAACCAAAATGGTCGATAGTTTCCGAGGGGAGATAAAAGACGAGCAGGTACTTACAGCCATATCTCGCGTACCACGAGAGCTCTTTGTTCCTGCGGAAGAAAAGTACCTGGCTTATAAAGATAAGCCATTGCCTATAGGCCTGGGGCAGACTATTTCACAGCCTTATATAGTTGCTGTTATGACCGGGGCGCTGGAGTTGACCGGCGTAGAGAAAGTACTGGAAATCGGCACCGGAAGCGGATATCAAACAGCTATTCTGGCGGAGCTTGCGCAGTCGGTGGTTTCTATAGAACGTTTACCGGAACTGGCAAAAGCGGCTGAAGTAAGGTTGGATGCACTTGGATATAAGAATATTGTTGTTCAGATAGCTGAATCGTATATAGGCTGGCAGGCCGATGCTCCGTATGATGCGATAATTGTAACGGCTGCCGCTCCATATGTCCCGGAAAAACTTTTATCTCAACTGAAGGTTGGAGGCAGGATGGTTATACCGGTGGGTTCTCGTTATGAACAGAATTTATATAAAATCATCAAGTATGCGGATAAAACGGAAATCCTGGATCTTGGTGCGTGTCGTTTTGTATCTTTAATCGGAGAAGATGCCTGGCATGAATAATTACCAGGAAATCCCTAAAGAAAAAATTCCCACCGTTTCTTTCTGGCAACGTTTCCCTGAAATAGGCTATAAAAAGTGGATTATCATAGCTTCTTTAGTATTTCTTCTCGGCTTACTTATCGGCGCCATTAACCCGAACATAGGAATCCTGGAAGATTACATCGAAGAACTGGCTGATTCGCTGGGCCCGTTATCATCCTCTGATATTCTTATTGTCATCCTGTTAAATAACATATTTACGTTGCTGATATCCTTTATTTTCAGCCCTGTTTTATGTATATTACCTTTATTATCGCTATTTATAAATGGCTGGTTATTATCTGTTTTTGGTTATCTTATAATACAACAGGAGCCTTTAGGATATTATTTGTTAGGAATATTGCCGCACGGTATTTTGGAGATACCTGCTCTTATACTGGGGCAAGCGGCGGCATTAAGTCTGGGCGTTATGACCATAATCGCTGTAATCAATAAAGAGAAAAGGGGATGGTTACTCCCAAATCTGCGAAGAAATATCAAGTATCTTTTTATTGCCTTATTATTACTTGTCCCGGCTGCCGTTATTGAAACATATATAACACCGTTACTTCTAAATAATCTAAACAATATATAAATAAACTTAATAATGCAAAATATGTTTTTGAAAAGTATTATTTAGTATTATCGGAAATAAAAAGGAGAGCAGGTGGATAGATGAAACAGTTTCAGCCAGAAAGTATTCGCAATGTCGTTTTGCTGTCACATAGCGGTGCTGGAAAGACGTCCCTATCAGAGGCAATCTTATTTAATGCAGGGGTAATAAACCGGTTAGGTAAGGTCGATGCCGGCACTACAACCTCTGATTATGATCCGGATGAAATAAAGCGTAAGATCAGTATAAGTACAACGCTGCTTCCTTATGAATGGCAGGATACCAAGACAAATCTCCTGGATACTCCCGGTTATTCGGATTTTGCAGGAGAAGTAAATGCAGCCGTCAGAGTATGCGAGGGAGCGATCATAGTTGCAGCGGCTTCTTCAGGGGTAGAGGTCGGGACGGAGCAGGCATGGCAATACTGTGAAGACGCCAAACTAGCCCGTTTTATTTTCATAAATAAAATGGATCGTGAGAATGCCAACTTTGATAAAATAACGGGCGAACTTCAAACAAAGTTCGGGAGCAGGTGCATCCCGTTACAAATGCCTGTCGGAACTCATACCGGCTTTACGGGTATAGTCAGTTTGCTTACAATGAAGTATTATCCCGGTGAGAAGGGTGAAGAATCAGAGATCCCGGCTGAAGTAAAGGAACAGGCGGTTTTTTTGCATGATAAAATGGTAGAGGCTGTAGCTGAAACAGATGACAGCCTTATAGAAAAGTACCTTAATGGAGAGGAACTGAGTCAGCAAGAGCTGTTAACGACGCTGAAAAAGGCGATTATTAATGGAGACATCACACCCATTTTAGCCGGATCGGCTTTGCAAAACATAGGGATAAAGCGGCTAATGGGCGCAATATGCGATTATTTACCGTCACCGCAGGGTGCAAAAATACGTACCACTCCCGATTCCGCTGTAAAAGATATTATTACCGATACTAAAGGGCCTCAGGCAGCCCTGGTATTTAAGACCAGCGCCGATCCGTATGTCGGGAAGTTGACGTATTTCAGGGTTTATTCGGGAGAATTTGAAAGCAACTCTCAGGTTTGGAATATAAATCAAAACAGTCATGAACGTATAGGGCAACTTTTTATAATCAGAGGCAAGAATCAGGAACCGATCGCTAAGATAGGCGCCGGGGATATGGGCGCAGTGGCTAAATTAAGTATCACGGCTACCGGTGATACGCTTGTATTTCAGGATAAATCGGTTAAAGTAGCCCCTGTGACCTACCCGAATACAACCTTCAACGTGGCTGTTTTACCCAAAACAAAGGCTGATGTCGATAAGCTCGGTTCTTCGCTGACAAGATTGGCTGAAGAGGACCTGACGCTTTTAGTACATCGCGATCCGGATACAGGGGAGACGATTCTTTCGGGTCTCGGGGAGACTCAACTTGAAGTTGCCGCGGAAAAAATGCAACGTAAATTCGGGGTGGGAGTCGATTTAAAAACACCTAGAGTGCCCTATAAAGAGACCATAACCATGGCGGCAAAAGGTGAATATAAGCACAAGAAACAAACCGGTGGGCATGGACAGTATGGTCATGTAATACTGGAATTAGAGCCTGTACCCGGCGGCGGTGATAATGTATTCGAAAATAAGGTAGTTGGCGGGACCATTCCTAAAAACTATATACCTGCTGTTGAAAAAGGTGTGCACGAAGCGATCAAGGAAGGGGTACTGGGAGGGTACCCGATCGTCAATATAAAAACAATGGTTTTGGATGGCAGTTTCCATCCTGTCGATTCATCGGAAATCTGTTTCAAAATTGCCGGCGCTGGTGCTTTCAGGAGGGCATTAACTGAGGGGCATCCGATACTTTTGGAACCTATAGTAAATATTAAAATAACGGTACCAAGTGATTATACAGGTGATATTATCGGCGACTTAAACACCAAGCGCGCCAGGGTACAGGGTATGAATCCCGAGGGTGATTTTAATGTTATAGATGCTCAAGTTCCGTTATCTGAAGTAATGCGCTATGCTATCGACTTGAAATCGATGACTCAGGGCAGGGGTATTTTTACCACGGAGTTCAGCCATTATGAAGAAGTGCCGTCACACATAACGCAAAAAATTGTTGCTGAACACGAGGCTGAAAAGCAAAAACCGGCAGGATGAGTTTAGATATATAATAACGGTGATAATAATGTTAACGACTGGCAGAATGATTCAATCATTCTGCCAGTCGTTTTTTGATTTCATCTGTAAGAGCAGGAATTATCTTTTTCCAGTCACCGACGATGCCGAAGCGGGCAACATTAAAGATATTTGCCTCCGGGTCTTTATTGACGGCAATAATATTTTTTGAACCGGAACAGCCGCTGACATGCTGACTTGAACCTGAAAGAGCAACGGCGAAGTATAAGGCTGGGGCGACAATCTTACCTGTTAAACCTATCTGTACCGAGTTAGGAACCCAGCCATTATCGCAGGGAGGCCTGGAGGCACCGACCGCTCCTTTTAAAATAGTAGCAAGTTCTTCCAGTTGTTTAAAACCTTCGATGCTGCCTATACCCCTGCCGCCGGTAACTATTACGGGTGCGTCTTCAAGCCTAAAACCATCCGATTTTTGTATAACCCTTTTTAATATTTTAGGTTTGTCTTTAATCTCGCTTGTTATCGATTCTATTTCAATAATATTCCCCTGTCTTGAGCTATCCGGTTGAATCGGGGAAAATACTTTAGGCCTGAGGACAGACATTTGCGGGTGAAGTTCACTTGTAAAAATGGCCAGGGCATTGCCTCCATAAACCGGCCTTGTCTGTTGTAAAAGTCCGGAATCCTTATCAAAGCCAAGCTCTATACAATCGGTTGTTACTGCCGTATTCAATCTATAAGCCAGTCTCGGGGCAATATTGCTGCCGGTAGCGGTTTGTGACATAAGAAAGATACGCGGTTGTACCTGTTTCGCAATTTTCTCAATATCGGGAATATAAAAATCTGAGCCGATTTCATCCAGCCTGGAAACATTTGCCTTATAAACGGTATCGGCACCGTATGCTATTGCTTCCTGTGCCGCTTTATTCAGATCTTTTCCGAAGAGTATAATTGTAACTTCCTCGGCGAGTATATCGGATAGTTTCCGTCCGCAGCCAAGGATTTCCTTTGCAGTTCCCGATAATGTATCATTCAAAGTTTCACCAAAGATTAAAATACCTTTATGATCAGTCAATTCAAAGCCCCTTAATGCTTTTTAAAGCAGTTTATTTTCCCTGAGTTTGGTTGCAAGATTGAGGGCGGTTTCTTCCGGAGTATCGCCGGTTATCAGTTCGCATTTGCTGTTACGCACCGGTTGGAAAAGCCTGCTTAAATTATTACGGCGTCCGCTAAAGCCGATTTGCGATGCTTCTAATTTAATATCCGATGGTTTCCAGGCGATGACCTCCTTTTTCTTGGCAGCCATGATACCCCTTATATTCGGATAACGCGGTTCTCCGATTTCATTACTTACTATCAATACGCATGGAAGGGGAACCTCTACGACTTCGTAGCCGTCTTCAAACGTTCGTTCTATTATGGTCTTTTTATCGGAGACATCTATTTTGCGTACCATGGTTACTACGGGTAAGCCCAGTATTTCTGCGATAATTAATCCTACCTGTCCGTTACCCCAATCAGCGGATTGACGCCCGCAAAGGATAAGGCCATAATCATTTATCTTTTTAATCGCCATCGCCAGCGCGTAAGCCGTTGTCCAGCTATCACTATCGGCAAAAGCTTCATCTTCGAGCAGTATCAGATCATCAGCTCCCATAGACAGCGGTTTTTTAATCACATCTCTCTGCAGGTTTACTCCCAGGCTAACAGCAATTACCTGCGCATTACTTGCGTCTTTAATTTTTAGTGCCGCTTCAAGAGCATATTCACTATATAAGTCGAGAACCGGAGAGATACTCGCTGGAAGAACGACACTACTACCGCCGGAGTCTATCTTGAAGCTGGAAGGCGGAGCTTCGGGGTCCATAACCTGTTTAATGCATACAACAACCTTCATACATACTCCTTGTACAATATTTTAAAACATTAACTTATGTAAATGATGCACATATTACGCGGTCAATACCTCTTAGATCCAGGATAACCTCTATGTGAACGGGGGGAAAAAAGCTGTTAAGAATGGTTATTACCTCATCTTTTTGCCCCAGTCCTATTTCGATTAACAGGTAACTGTTCGGATTTAATTTCTCCTTTACCTGATAGCATAAACGTCTTATTAAATCCAGGCCGTCCTCACCCCCATCGAGAGCCGGCAGCGGCTCGAAGTTATCGGGTGAAATGTCGGCAGTCCTTACATAGGGGAGATTGGCAACTATGATATCTGCTTTTTCAGGCAATGTTTCCAATAGATCGCCATAAAGCAGTTTTATTCTTTCCGTAACGCCGTGCCTGTGGCAATTCAACCCGGCTACCTTTAAAGCACCGGTGGAAATATCCGAAGCAAATATCCTGTCATTTGTTAAATGAAGCGCCAAGCTTATGGCGATGGCTCCGCTGCCAGTGCCTATATCGGCGATAACAGGTAGATGGTTGCTATCTGCTAAGGAAATGACCTTGTCTACCAGATGCTCGGTTTCAGGCCTGGGGATAAGGACATGTTTATTTACATAAAAAACAAGCCCGTAGAACTCTTTTTCCCCGGTTATATAGGCTGCCGGTTCACCCTGCAAACGGCGTTCCAGGATCGTTTGGAGTAATTCCTGTTTATCAGGGGGAAACTGCCGCTCCAGGCTTTGATATAACTGGACACGGTTGAAATTCATGACCTGCCGCACCAGTATTTCGCCTTCCAGGGAGGCGGCATCAATACTTTTTGCCTTAAGTACTTCACGCGTATTCTTTAAATATTCTTTAAGGGTCATTTCAGCTTAACCTCGAGGAGTTTTGCCTGTTCATCGGAAGCCAGTGAATCGAGCAGGTCATCCAAGTTACCTTCCATGATATGCGGGAGGTTACGAAGGCTAATGCCCCCGCGGTGGTCGGTGATCCTATCCTGCGGGAAATTATATGTCCTTATTTTCTCGACACGCTCTGCGGTGCCTACCTGGGAACGGCGCTCTTCGACTACATCTCCTTCTTGTTTGCGCTGCTCCATATCCAGAAGTCGCGCTCTGAGTACTGACATTGCCTTTGTCCTGTTCTTAAGCTGTGACCGTTCATCCTGGCAAATGACTACAATGCCGGTCGGTATATGGGTTATGCGTACGGCAGTCGCCACCTTGTTCACGTTCTGTCCGCCGGCGCCGCCGCTATGAAAAATATCTATTCGGAGGTCGCCTGGAGTAATATCCACTTCCACTTCATCGGCGACAGGCAAGACGGCTACGGTAGCGGTGGAGGTATGTATTCTCCCCGAGGCCTCCGTAGTGGGAACTCTCTGGACACGGTGGACGCCTCTTTCATATTTTAACCTGCTGAAGGCACCTTTTCCCCTGATTTCGAATATGACTTCCCTGATGCCCCCGGAGCCGATTTCATTGATATTGATTATATCCGTAGCCCAACCTTGAATTTGAGCATATCGGCTGTACATGCGGAAAAGGTCGGCGGCAAAAAGCCCCGCTTCCTCGCCGCCGGTGCCCGCCCTTATTTCCAGTATAATATCTCTTTCATCGTTAGGGTCTTTAGGAAGCAGCGCAACCTTTAAATTCTGCAGCTGTTCCGTAAGTCTGGATTCAAGATTGGATATCTCCTGTTTAACCATAGACAGCATATCGTCATCCAGGTCGTCATGTAGCATTAACCTGGTATTTTCCAGGGCTTTTTCTGTTTTCTTATACTGCCTGTACTCTGTAACCAGATCTTCCAGCCTGGCTCTTTCCTGGGCCAGGGCTTGAAGCTTTTTAGGATTAGATGTAACTTCGGGTGAAGCCATCTCTTCTTCCATGTCGACATATTGCTGTTCGATTTTAGCCAGACGTTCTAACATAATTTACTCTTATTTGCACCTATAGTTCATCCATACATTTCTATATGATATTATAGCATAGCTAATCCGATCTTTTTAAAAATGCCGACAAGTAACGGTTGGGGGAAGAATTGCTCACTATTTAATCACTAATATACGATAGTTCCCGGGGAGACCAGACTACCCGCTTTAACATTGCGACCATAGGTTACTATCGCTTTATCCCCTAGAACGGATTCTTCGACGTTACTAGCAGAACCTATGTGGCAGTTATCAGCTATTATAGAGTGTTTGATTCTGGCCTGTGGTTCAACATAAACGGAAGCCCAGATTATAGAATCATCAATTACGGCATCTGTGGAAATATGGCAATCAGTTCCTATGACAGAAGGGCCGTTTATTCTAGCACCTTCTCCGATCATGCAGTTATTGCCTATTATTACCTGCCCTGTAATTTTAGCTGTAGGATGTATATTACATCGCTTGCCTGCAACTATTCTTTTACCGTTATTATACCTGAACTGATTACTTTTACCATTTAACAGGTCATAATGAAGCTGGAAATAATTTTCCGGCTTACCGATATCCATCCAGTAGCTGGAAGACGGATAGGCATAGACCGGTTCCCCGTTTTTAAGCAGCAAGGGGAAGAGTTCACGTTCGAAACTATAGTTTGTTTGCGGCGGCACCAGGGCCATAACTTCAGGTTCCAGTATATATGTGCCGGCATTAATCATATTGGTCGTTATCTCATCCGGATTTGGTTTCTCTAAAAAGCGCAAAACCCTCAGGTTATTATCTGTTAAAACCAGTCCATAGCTGGTCGGGTCTTCGACCGGTGTAAGGGCAATGGTGGCTTTGGCTTTGTTTTTCTTATGAGCAGCTATCATATCGGTTATATCCAGGTCTGTGAAAATATCGCCGTTTAATACCAGTATGCGTTTATTAAGTGAATTACCGGCGTTTTTAACAGCTCCGGCTGTTCCCATGGGGGAATCCTCAACCGTATATGTAAGCGAAATCCCGAAACGGCTGCCGTCACCGAAATAGTTTTTAATAGGTTGCGCCAGGTAGCTTACAGCCAGGGAAAATTCACTGACACCGTGAGTTTTCAGGTGATTTATCACATGCTCCAGGAAGGGGATGTTAAGGACCGGAACCATAGATTTTGGGGTATTGATCGTCAGAGGTCTTAATCTTGTGCCAAAACCGCCGCTTAAAATAACTGCTTTCATAATAACTCCTTAACCTCTTGTATTAGTGGATATAAAACTATTCTTAAGAAAATTATAGTATATAATATTAATTGCTGTTTTGAAAGAGCCTAAATTGCACAATACCGGCTTTAGGGCTTATAATTACTGCAATATTATTATAACCTTGCGCTGATTATTGCGTTTATATATATAGTTCACTAAACTTTAAAAAATAAAAAAGAGAAGAAAGGCACTAATTTGGGAAAGAATAAATCGCCTGGAGTTAAAAGAGTTGTAACTAAACGTCAGATTTCACGCATCAAGAAGCAGGAAAAAAGACAGCAAATAATAAAGATCATAGGCTCTATTGTAATAGCGGCTGTATTAGTGATAGTGGGGTTAGGAGTAAATAAATGGTATGTGGATGATATTAAACCGCTAAAACAAACGGTAGTGGAGGTAAATGGCACCAGGTTCGACATGCAGTATTATATAGATATGCTGACTTATGTGTCGGGTGAGTATTATCAATTTGCATCCTATTTTACCACTTATGCTTTGGAGAATATAGAATATTATGAATTGATAAAACGGGGTGCTGAAGAGTTGGGCATTACTGTTACCGAGAAGGAGATTACAGCAGAAATCGAAGAGAATGATTTCGCTAACACACAGGCAGCCAGGGATATGACCAGGGCGAGCCTGCTTATACCAAAACTGGAGGAATATTTCGGATCACAGATCGCTGTTTCTGCCGAACACAGTCATGTACTTGCAATGTTTTTAGAGAGTAAAGCGCAGGTTGAGGATGTTAAAGCCAGGATAGCCGCTGGTGAGACATTTGGGGATATCGCTGCGGAGCTTTCATTAAATACCACTACTAAGGAAGATAAGGGTGACCTTGGCTGGTTGCCCATTGGCGTCATAGATAATATTTTGGGGGCTTCTGTTCTCGATGATCTTATTGGTCGGGTTGAACTGAACGTGCTCAGTGAAGCCTTGGATGAGGATACAACCAAAGAAGTAGGTTACTGGATAATTACGGTGCAGAGCACTGAGACGGTGCCGGGTGACGAAACCAATGAAGAGTCCCGGACTGCCGTTGTCAATGCTATGCTGCTGGGCAGCGAGCAAGAAGCGGAAGAGGTATTAGCCAAACTGGAGGCCGGAGAGGATTTTGAAACCCTGGCTAAAGAGTATTCACAGATATGGGATGAAACTAACGGTAGTAAACTGGAAGTCAAAGAGGGGGCTTTTCCCAGTGCATTTGAAGCCTATGCTTTAGATCCGGAGGTGGAAATAGGCGCAATCAGCGGCATTATTCGTGATGTAGAGGAAAGCACCACCGGGGGCTACTGGTTGTATGAAGTTACGGATAGGGGTATTCAGGGTATATCAGAAGAAAACATGGATATCTTGATCCACGAAAAATTAAGTGATTGGGTGGAATCTTTGGATCGTACCAATATAGTCGAATCCCTTACTGATGAAATGAGG
>JAQTVR010000121.1 GCA_028706995.1 Dehalococcoidales bacterium | reverse complement strand
ACACCGCCGGCAGCGTGCGTATGATAAAGCAGCAAGGGCTTAAGACCGCCGCCGCTATCGGCAGCAGCCTGGCTGCCGAGATATACGGCATGAAGGTAATCTCCCGCGACATCGGCGTTAAAAACGACTACACCCGCTTTTTGATAATCTCGATGGAAGGTACTTACCCCGAGGGCGCGGACAAGACCAGCCTAGTCATCCAAGCGAAAAACCTGCCCGGCAGCCTTTATCGCTGCCTGAAGTGCTTTGCCGACGAGGGCATCAACCTCTCCAAGATAGAATCCCGTCCTGTTATAGGACGCACCTGGGACTACAGCTTCTACCTGGACTTCGAGGAAGGGCTGGGTTCCGAGCGCACGCAGCGGGCGATGAAGGAGCTGGAGAAGGTCACTTCCATGATAAAAATACTGGGCAGCTACAAGAAAAGCCCGCTGACAAAGGAATAGCCGCCCGCTTCATCCGCCGGTTAAAAGCTGTGCTTTTCAGGGCGGAGCTTTTATTTTATTATGCAACCTTTTACCTTCTTTTGCGTTACAGGTATTGGGAAAGCAGATTTATTTTGTTTGAAATGAACTTTTTCGCCCTTTCTTGCGTATATATAGTTAGTATACCATAGAAGGCGAGAAAACAATGGGGTTTGTAAACATCAATAAGCTATATGGAGTATGGGAAGTGGACAGTATAAGCCCTGCTTTGATAAGGGGCAGGGCAAGCTAGGAAGGCAATTATAATTATTTAAAAGGAGAGGAAAATGAAAATCAAGACCATTGGAATATCTAGATAATACACTTTTTTAAGTCACTAGGGAACCCTATTAGATGGGTTTTGGTAAGGAAAAACGGGAGAATCTAAATGAAGAAAATCCATGTCATGGTCTTTAGTGGGTTAATTGCAACCACTCTTATTGGATTAACAGCATGTCAAGCCATTGTTGAAACTGAGACTGTTACAGTAACCTCATATAGCACAACAACCACAACAATAACGACTACTCAAGAAATATCAAATATATCTGAAAGTTGTGCTATTGCTATTGCTTCAACTCAAATACCGCCAGACAGTCTTTCCCAGGTAGAAATCAACGTTTACTTTGACTCTGAACTCGGGCTAAATGGAAGCTGGATGGTATATTTTCAGCATTTATATAAAACAAGATTAGAATTGGAAGCATTTGGCTGGCAGGAAGGAGACACTACATCATTCGGAGACTTACCTGATGATTTAGATGAATACTATGGGGCTTTGATATATATAGATGCTGAAACGGGTAACGTTCTATCAAAGACTGCTGGCATTTGGCTTGGGCCAAAACCACCTGAAGTATCTTCATAAGTCGCAGATTTCTATTGGTGAAAACAGGCCTGGGGCTGTAGCAATCTACCAACCTGGTATGATGACCACGATGAGTTATATGATGAAATGCATTGCAATGATTGGGATTTGCCTCCTCTTTTTATATGGGGAGCAGATGGAGTGCCTCCACGGAATTTTGGGCCAGGCTTTAGAGAATATGCTGATAACCATGGATATGACGATTTTGTGACAGATTGGTGTTCAAATAGAGGCTACGATAAGATTCAAGATGAAATATACGCCTGCCGTCCAATGGGAGTAATGTTCTCATATAACTTATACTATACTAATTGGCATTGGTGTTGTGTTAAAGGTTTTGATACTAGAGGTGCGGTGGATTATATAATCATGAACGACCCGCAGGGCTTTGAGAGCACTCAGAATTGGGCATCTGTAAAGGAATCTTCTGTAATAACCCGAATATGGCGAGATTAATTGTACAGTTAGAGAGACTGGGATAAAAAATCCCAGTCTCTCGTAAGGGGGGATATATATAATGAAAAAACTGTTTGCGGGATTATCTTGGCTTGGCTTGCTACTATTAGTAGCAAGTTTACCCCTATCTTTCTCCTCTTCTTACACCAAAATCAGTACCGGTGAGCTGGGTTCAGGAGTTGGTTATGCTGTTACTAATTTCGCTGCCATCATCGCCCTGATATTTGCTCTTATTGGTGGAATTATAGCTAAGCCTAGATACTTGTGGTTCGGGGTAGCAGTTGTCGGTATTCTACATGTTGCATCTTTCTATGGTTATTATGTGGAGCCGAACCATGAAACATGGGAGATTCTATTAGCTTTGCTGCCGGGCATATTACTTATGATAGAGGGGACATTCTTAAAGCTGATTGAGCAAAGGAGGTCATTGGTTCTTAGAAACCTGGTCATCGTAGGATTAAATGTTAAACCAATTGAAAAAAGAGGTTATAGTGTAATTACACTATAACCTCTTTCATCTCGTCATAATTAGTTCTATAATAACTTTAAAGTATTAACAACCGAAACTACCATCTGTAGTATCCATTTACCAAGTGTAGCGGTTAGTCTATGAAAAGGAGCAGATATGTTTACAGCTACCTTCAAGAAATATATGATTACTGTGTTTATTGTTAGCTTTGCACTCATATTTCTTGGTTGTCAGGCACCCAACCCGGTTAGCAATATACACATAGTTAAAGCATCGAGACCGGGTGAGCCGTTGCCAACGGGTATGTGGTTGATGCTTGATAACGGCCCGCATCTTACTACCATTCATAACTGCTACCAGGGTGACGAACTATTGATCAACCTGGAAATAAAAAGCGAAGTAGAAACCGCAGTTACATTTACGAAATTTAGCCTTTATGACAAAGGTGCAGGCACAGAGGAAACGCTGGGGCTTTCTGAGGATTTAATACCTGTTGAACCGGGAGGTAGCAATACATGGCGAGCCCAACTCCCATATAAAGACGGAGAATTTGAGTTAAGGATTTATCTTGGTAATAATGTTGTAGCTTCAGCCTTGATAAATATTAGCTGATTGAATACAGAATTCTGTCATATTCAATAGCGATTAGACCAAGCGGGAGGATACCTGTATGTTGATGAATTTCTTGCAAATAGTTTTTGGGCTAGCAGCCATTTTCTTTTCCTGGACGCTGGCTGACCTCAAGATACCAGGGAATGTTTTCGAAGAAACTTTCAATGCCGGTGATGGCGACCTGGTTATAGGTTTTATCCCGCCAAGTACCGGTATCCAAATTATCCTTCTGGCTTGCGGTTTGGTTATTCTGGGATGCGGCATCTGGCAATGGAAGAAACGGATTCGATATGCGCGGATACAGGTATTCTCCGGTTCGGTTATAACTGTCATCTCCGCGTTTTTAGGCATCAGGTCATGGATTATCATTGTAACGTCCCGCCCGTGGGGCGATATGGATATCTCCAATCTATTTTACTTGAGCTATGCGGTTCTTGCTTGCGGTGCCCTGGTAATAGTGATTACGTTTATCCAATTCATGGAGAACTGGAATAAAAAATCCCGGTTCTCCACCTAAACGTTATGCTATAATGACGGGTGGAAGCGGATAGGCTCTGGTGGGCCTTGCGGACTTCAAATCCGTTGGCGGTAATTTGATTGCCGCGGGGGGTTCGATTCCCTCCCCCTCCGCCGGTTTTATCATGATTTTGCTATGGAAACTGCTGCCAACAATATAGAACTGCGCAAGCTGCCCTCGGTGGAAAAGCTGCTGGCGGCGGCTGAGTTGCAGCCGCAGATAGCCAGGTATTCCCGGGCGCTGGTTACCTGTGCGGCGCAGGAGGTGCTGGCGGAAGCCCGCTATCAGATTGTTGAAGGCGCTGGCTGCCCTTCGCCGGACGAGTTCTTTAGCCGTATTAAAGAGAGCCTTAACATGCAGTTCCCTGCGTTTCTAAGCCCGGTGATTAACGGCACCGGCATTATCATACACACCAACCTGGGGCGGGCGCCCCTTTCCCATGCCTCGCTGGAGGCGCTGGCGCAAATCGGCGGCAACTTCTGCCCCCTGGAATATGATATGCCTGAAGGCAAACGCGGGGTGCGGGCGCAGGAGGCAGAGAAGCTGCTCTGCGCTCTGACGGGGGCGCAGAGCGCGCTGGTGGTGAATAACAATGCCGCCGCCGTGCTGCTGGTGCTCATCGTTCTTGCGCATAATAAAGAGGTCGTTATCTCGCGCGGGGAGCTGGTACAAATCGGCGGCGGATTCCGTGTGCCGGAGATTATGCAGCAGAGCGGCGTCAGCCTGAGGGAGGTGGGCACCACCAATCAGACCTATCTCAAAGACTACGAAGCAGCCCTGAACGACAATACAGGGCTGCTTTTGAAGGTGCACCGCTCCA
>JAQTVR010000120.1 GCA_028706995.1 Dehalococcoidales bacterium | reverse complement strand
AAAGTAAAGGTTGTAAAGGTTGGCGAGAAAAAGATGGTGCGCTACCTTAAGTCTGATAAGCCGGCGTCGTTTAAAGGCTCAATAGCGGAATACATATTAATTTTATGGGAGAATAGAGATAATATCCGGGGCCGCGTGATATTACAAGGCCATTTCGGGAAGATAACAATCGGAGACAAGAGAATAAGCCATGAGACTCGTAGATACATAAAAAGAGCCTTATTGCTTTTAGGCTTGTTGGATAAAGATGGTAAAGTCAGCGCTAAGCTTTTGGACGCTCCTGAAGGACAAGTAAGGCAACTCCCTAATATAGACAGATTAAACAGGTCTCCTTTAAGGATAATGCGCATGGAGAATAGCAAGAAGTCGGTAGCTGAGCTTAGAGCCGAAATTGATAAGGTGTTGGCGGATCCTCCTCAAAATAATACCGCTAAAACACTCTCTGCAAAACTTTTATCTTTAAGCAATAAGGATATCATTTATAAATCAGATGCATTGGGTTTTGTAATAGATTTAAACGCGATATGGGCTTCTTTAAGCGATGCGGAAAAAGAAGAGTTAAACAGGCAGGTTTATTCATTTGATTATTGGTTTAATACCAAGCGGGAATTCGCGGTTAACCTGTTAGGGCTAGACATAGAAGGTGGAATCTACGAAGTATGTATTGTGATTGATCGCTTTGGTAACGTCAAGGGTTATGTTATTAGCAGGATACTTTCTAACGGCCAAGCCTACATTGATCGTATGTGCACTGACCAGAGAGACAATGTCAGGGGGCGCGGGACGATGTTGATGGAAGCTATTATGGAGCGGATAAAACGCGCCGGCATAAAGAGTATGCGTTTAACCCCAAGAAGAGCGGAGGAATCCAGGGCTTTCTATATCAACTTTTTTAATAGGAGAAAGATTAAAATCATAGAAGAAGATTTAGACTTTATAGTTAACATAGATTCATGGAAGGATTTTTCCCGTTCGCTTTTATTATCTTCGGTTGCTCCTGCAGTAAAAATCAGGGCTGATAATAACGAAAAAAATCTATCTACTCTGCGCTCCGCGTTAACTTCTACGAGAGTAAGAGAAATAGTCAGGAATGAATACTTGCGCTTACTTGATAACTTTAGCAAGCTAGAGGCACAAGATAAAGCAATAGCCGCAGAAAAAATGTTAGCCGCGACAAAAATCAACCTTTCCTTAAGCGAAGGCCTTATAAACCACTCCATTAATATCAAAAATGCAATAATCGGCATGTTCAAAAAACGCGATCTTAAGAGCGTCAAACTTTTTAAGCTTGCCGTAAAGAATATCTTTGAGAGAGGAGTAGTTACTAAAGAGCCACGCCAGGCAAACTTGAATTTATATAATATAAAAAATAATGTTAAAGACGCAGTCTTGGAAATTAAGATTCGTGCTTTACATGAAGGAATGCACCTAGGGTGCCTCTTAGGATATATCAGCAACGATTGCCTGCATGACTGGTTTATCCCAAATATAATAACTTATATTCTTGAGTCAGGCTGCGATGACAAAATCATGACGGGCCTATTCTTAAACAAGAAATTTTCCCGCAAGGCCGATGCACGCGATTGGAGGCTAACCGGAAAAGAGAAAAGCATACTCTTGAAAAATGGCGTATTGATGGATTCCGAAGAAATAGAGAGGTCAAATGGTTCTATACCCGGCAGGATAAAAGATGAGCTCACCGTGCCTTCTATACATGAACATGATTTCTCTATGGAGTATTCCAATATTACAGCAGCATTATCTCTGATGAGCAGGAAATACCAGGAATTTGGAATGCTGGGGGTTTTAATGGCATTAGGCAGCGCTACCTTAGAAAAAGAAGGGTTTAAATATAGCAGCCTTGCGTTCGGTGTTAGCTTGGAAGAAATAAAGAAAACCGTAGAGAATGCTGAAAAGATATCCAGACAGATGCCCGCGCCAGATGCTTTGGAATATATGCGTTTAGTCAAAGGAGGATATTTGACTAAAGCCCAAGAATTAAAGCATTCTGTTAGCCTTAAAGAGCGCCTGAAAAAGGAATTGGAATATTTGGGTTATTCTGAAAAAGATTCCGTGGATATAAGCCGTGAGCTGGCATTAATGGCAGGAAAGTTTTCTTTGCCGCAGCATAGAATTGCCTTAGGAAACGCTACGATAGAAGCAAAGCCTGCCCTTGAAAAAGAAATTGCCCTTGAATTGGTAAGGGATATCACTAGTGATGTTCCATTTTGCGTAATGGATATCCCCAGTCTAAGGGAGGTATTCGCATCTATGCCTGGTAGCAGACGCGCAAATTGCATGCAGTACACTGTTTTATTAATGTTGTTGGCGCCTATTGCCGGATTAAACATAGATGCCATTATGCCCCACCGTAAGCATATTCTTGCCGTTATACATTTATCTGACGAAAATAGCCATTTGATGCTTGATTTAACTGCCACAGCCAATAAGGTATGGGATATTAAAGAGGGCATGAAGGAGTATTATAACGGCACTTATACAGAGATTGATACGGCGTTTACGGATGGCACAAGGGCGTATTCATTACGCCAGCCGCAGCAGGGTTTGGTTAAAGGCTTTAGGTTATTAAGCAAGAAGGCGTTTGCTGTTACCGCGAAAGGACAAATGCGTTTATTGAAACAACCCCTTGAATTAGTTTCAGGGAAAGAGGCGGCGCTGCTTTATGAATTGCGCAGGATGCAGAGGATGTTTGCCGCGTACAGTGAAATATTAAGCAGCTATGGGATGAAAATACGCGGTGCCGTTAATACAGCTATTGCTAATTTTGAAAAAGGACAAGCCGGGGCTTCAGAGTTAAAGGAGGCGGAAGAAATAATCGCTATGATGCCGGACAGGGACTATATTGACATAGAAAAAGGCGGTAAGCGCAACTGGATTAATTGGTTTAAATTGGACCCAAGAAACTTCTCTATCCCGTATGCAGATAATATGCCTATCGGCGAAGGTTGCATTTGGCCTTGCCAGCATTGTATAAAGGCAAACAGGGCATTCCTTGCGCGTAATGATCCTCTGCCTGTTGCTATAGACAAAATTATGAAGAATATCCAAGACAAAAAAGCCAAAGAATATATGGGGCTTGATTTTATATGGTGGTCCGCCAATGACCTTATTTATTGGTGCGATCCATTCTTCGGCGCTTATATCAATGGCTTATTGGAATTTGCAGTGCGGTCACTGCGTGAGCAGGGAAATACGCATCAGGCAAGAATCTTTGTGACAACAAGGGGATACGCGGCAGATGAGCTTCGCATAGCAAGAGCCGTTGAAAAAATCAAGCAGATGTCTATTAGTGATCCTAATTTTAGCATTCCTTTATGGTTTAATCTTTCTTTCCATTTATGCTCAATCCGCAATGACGTGATACGCGCCATATACAAGGAAGCAGGTAAGCGCGTCCCTAGTTCCGTTATCGAAGAGTATGCCCGTTATTATGCAAATCTAATACGTACGCTTAAAGAAATAAAAACTTTAAATAAATTTACGGTAACCGCGTATTTAATATTGACGCTGGATAAAGAGGAATACGCAGTTTTTAATAATGCAACCCTAACGGCCTTAGAAGAAGCCTTAAGAATAGCCGGAATAGAGGAAAAAGCAATAAGTAATGTCCTTGAGGAGGGGCACAGGGCTACGCTTTTCCATTGTGCCGGCCGTTATGTAGATGCCGGGGATATGCGTGTAGAATTCTTGTACATTAGCTCCGAAGGAAGAGGGGCGGAATTCTTATCGCGTCTCAAATCCGCGATTAGCGCGGATAAATCCTGCTTGCCGGATCAAAACAAGATATTTTCCGGAGGAAGAGACAGGTATGTTGGTTCATTTAACGGATACCCCCGATTAGAAATTAATAACGCGGGTGAGGTTGTCGTACGCAGTATCAATAATCCAGATAATATTCTTATAAGTTCCAGTCTTGATGAACTTGACCCTGTTGATTTTTTTGATGAGAGGCCGGTGAAAAACGATACTCATTTACAGGAGAGGGTATTTAATCCTGAAATATTCAATAATATGTGGGATAAATTCCAGAAAGCAGGGTCACCATTTTTAACATCGTATTCCGCGCCGTCTTACAACATAGAGGAAAAGAGAGTTCTTCTTAAAGCCCTTGCCCAGCCTGTTGAAGATGTCGCAGAGAAAGCTTGGTCTTTAATGGTATTAATCGCTGCTGACCCGA
>JAQTVR010000119.1 GCA_028706995.1 Dehalococcoidales bacterium | reverse complement strand
CTATGCCGTTAAAGTTTATGTACTATCAATCGATATTTCGAGGAGGCTTGCGGTGAAAGCATCTGAAGGTAAAATTGGTCGTGTATTTGTAATCCGGCTTGAAGACGGTGATGTTGTTCCTGAATGCATCGAGAGCTTTGCCAGGGAATACAAAATATCAGTAGGACAACTGATCATGCTTGGTGGCATCGGCAGTGGTGAGGTTGTCGTTGGACCACGGCGCTCAGATGAAATGCCACCGGAACCAATGCTGCTGCCTTTAGACGGAGCGCATGAAGTAGTCGGTGCAGGAACGATTGTTCCTGATGAAAAAGGAGAGCCGGTAGTGCATATACATGCAGCATTGGGAAGGGCTGGAAAGACAACTACAGGTTGTCTGAGACCGGGAGTAAATACATGGCTGGTTGGTGAAGTGATTATTTACGAAATATTGGGCACAAACGCAGTTCGTATCACAGATAAAAAGTCCGGGATTAAGCTATTAAATATGTTGTCTCAAACTAAGACTTAATATACCTGTAACCGATCAACGGCTGCGGTATTTAAACCACAGCCATTACATTTCACGTATGGCATCAGTTTCAACCTGTGCAGTATCCAAAACTTCTTTAACCTTTTCAAGTTGTTCCCAATCGAAACGCAGAGCAACGCCGCAATCACTGGAGAATTGACGCGGGGTAGGTATCAACTTGATGTTGAATGCCTTTGCTTCTAAAAGCTTTTCGGTACGCATCGCCGATGATGTGGTATAAAAAAGAACTACGCCATGCTTCATTCTTTAGAAAGCCTTTCTATTGCCTGTACCGTCTTTTGAATATCCTCTACAGTAGTAAAAATGCCAGGTGACAACCGTACTGTTCCTTCATGAAAAGTGCCGATCGTTCTATGCGCTGCAGGTGCACAATGCAAGCCTACACGGGATAGTATGCCAAACTCTTCATCCAGCCTTAATCCCAAATCGGAAACTCTTTTACCGGTTATGGTAAAGGATATGATCGCCGTTGAGCTTTCCACATCTTGTGTGCCATAGATACTTACTCCCGGCAGGCCTCTTAATCCATCTAAAAGTAGTTTTAATAACTCTTTCTTATAGGCTCTTATCGCCTCAATTCCCCTTTCTGAAAGCCAGTGTACACCGGCCTGCAACCCGGCGACTCCGGCAATATTAGGTGTGCCGCTTTCATATTTATCCGGCAGGTGTTCCGGTTGCTCTTCCAGTTCAGACTGGCTACCCGTACCACCACATATTAACGGTTCGATCTGTGAGGTATCAACTGTATCGGCAATAACCAATCCACCTATTCCAGGAGGCCCCATGAGGTTTTTGTGGCCGGTAAATGCCAGCAGGTCAATTCCCAATGCTTTGATATCTACAGGTATTGCTCCGGCCGATTGGGATGCATCAACCAAAAGCAAGGCTCCGAATCTATGAGCAATTTCTGCTACCTCAGCAACAGGCAATATAGTTCCCATGACATTACTTGAATGATTAAGAACAACCAGCCTGGTGTTTCTATCTAATGCTCCGGCTATATCTTCAACATTAAGGCTGCCATCTTTTTGGCAGCGAACAATATGCAAATTCAAACCTATATTTTCCAGTTCCCGCAAAGGCCGCATTACCGAATTATGCTCAATAGAACTTGTAACAACTTTATCCCCTGGTTTTAATAAACCTTTAATCGCAATATTAAGAGCGTGTGTTGAATTACTGGTAAAAATCAACCTCAAGGGGTCCGAAGCTCCGAAGAAATTTGCCACCTCTTCCCTGGCATCGTATATTACTCGTGCCGCCGCTATAGACAGCCGGTGACCGGAGCGGCCGGGGTTACCCCCGGCTTGCTCCAATGCGTCAGTCATTGCTTTTAAGACTTCCGGCGGCTTAGGCCATGATGTAGCCGCATTATCCAGGTATATCATTTCTTTATCACTATGCTATAACTTCCATCAGGTTGATCGTTGATCGTTACCGCCCACCCGGAGTTTTTTGCCAAACGGGAAACATTCTCACGGGCAGTGCCGGAATCCACCAGCACATTTATAGTTCCTTTATTAGTTTCTTGTATTGCTTTTCGAACCAGCATCACCGGTTCCGGGCAGTTAAGCCCCCGGGCATCTACAGTTTTTTCATCTATCATAATGTTCTCCTATACCTTTAACCTTACATCTTTCATAGTAAAACCGATGATCAAGCATACGACCAGACCAACGATTACAGAAGCCGGACCAAACGCAGCAGTGCCGGCGAGAGAACTGGCGATGGAGTAGACATGAGAGAAGCCGGCACCGACCAGCATCCCCATCCAGAATATGGCAGCGTCACCATCACCTTCACCTGCCAGGAAAAGCTGCCGGCCGGGACAGGCGCCAGCCAGTGTAAAGGCAAGCCCTGCCAGAACCATTCCACCGAAGTTCCACAGGCCATCCGTATGTGCCACGGGCTGACCTTCAAAACCGGGGTTAAACTGACCGAGTACCAGATTAGTGGCAAAAGCTGCAATAATCAGAGCGATAACGCCACTTAGCAAATGATTATCACGTAACATTATAGAATCGCGAATAGCCCCGATAGTACAAAAACGGCTGCGTTGAGCCAGAAAACCAATAACAAGTCCGACAACAAGAGATACGGCTATTGGGGCAACCATACTCCCCGGTCCTGTTACAGAGAAGAATATCGGCCCTGTAAGATTTCCTGAAGCATCACGCCCAAACTGTGGAGCAACAAGCAGCAGTACCAGCAATACTATCATAAACACCGGCATCACCCAACCCATAGCTTTTGGGGCAGGATGATTACGTCCAAGGCTAAAACCCCTCTTGAGAAAGAAAATGCCGATTATGACGCCAACTATCAATCCAATAATGCCCAATATGGCATTCCAGTCACCGCCAGCCAGACGAAGATAGGTACGCCACGGGCAACCTAGAAAGACCAGCGCACCGAAAGTGGCAAACATGCCCAGGAAGAAGCGTACAAAGGGCGCTGAGCCTGTACGCGGCTTAAACTCACGGAATATAAGTGCCGCAACAAAAGCTCCCAAAAGAGCGCCGATAATTTCGGGGCGGATATATTGCACCGCGCTTGCATTATGCAAGCCCAGTGCGCCTGCAATATCACGGGTAAAACAAACCATACAGATACCCATATTGCCGGGGTTGCCCAGCGCAACCAGTACGGGAGCCAGAATGCCCACAACAGTTCCTGTTATAATCGGCCCCCAGCGGGATGTGAGTAAATTGAAAACAGTAGACATAAATTAAGCTCCTTTCATTAGATTAAAGTTATATGCATGGAATCATCTAACGCCAGAGCTTAAAATATAGTTTTAAACAGGATAATAAGGGTGACGTCTATGATTCCCCGCTAACAAAATTCTCATTAAGATACACAACGTGTTCAATATGAGAATCCGTCAGGTACGACGGTTTAATGTTATCATAACGTCACCTCCTTTCTTAAAATAATCCATATATAAAACAGATATAATCAATATATTATGTAAACCGTTGTTTTTACTCTTGAAAAACCAGAGCTCGCCTTATTGGTCCTTTGAACATAATACCCTCTTTTCCCCTTCACGCCTGGTAATCCCACCCATATCCAGGGCAGTAAGGATGGGAATAGTATATTTACGGCTAAAACCGGAAATTGAATAGAAGTCCTGTATGGTAATTTGCCCTTTTTCTTTCAGAAATGCTATTACTTCGTTTTTAATTTGCTGATAATGCCTGGCCTCGAGCAAGATGTCTTCATCCACTTCCACCAGCATATTCCGGCGGCACATGAAACGGATTACGTCTTCACACCCGGGTATTTTTAAGGCCAGTTCTTTAGATGTAGGGGGATTGGATGGATTTTGCACAAAAAGCTGCATAATACCGGATATCATAGCTTCCTGGCGTGGTGATATCTTAGTCTCATACGTTGCTGAAGAAATAGTATCTCCATACTGGATTATTTTACCCTGTTTAACAAGGGAATAAATCATGTTATTAAACAACTCCCTGGGTAAATCAAGACAGGCCATCAGTGCCGACTGAGAAACCCCCTCGCTCAATGGATTAGCCTCATGGGCTTTGTGTACAGCATCCAGTAACTTATCAGCCTGTTCCTGCCAAAAATCCTTTCCAACAATGTATGGACTCTGGTCTACCAGTTTATCCTTCTCTAAAAGTTTCCTAACACAGGCGGCTATTTCTATAGATGAATAACAACTGTTTTGAAGCAATACTCCCCTTTCCACGTACC
>JAQTVR010000118.1 GCA_028706995.1 Dehalococcoidales bacterium | reverse complement strand
GCGGCACATGTCCCGGACCTTCCACCATAGTCTGGCAGCCCATCTTTCGTCCGATTTCCGCCAGCTCACAATTAATGACCAGTTCCGTAATCATGGCCCGGTCACATGAATCATGGATGGCCCCGGCGCGCAGACCATTTCCAAGGGATAAGACCACGTCGTATCTTTTAAGGATATTTACCAGGCGGTCAAATTGGGCATAAAGCGGGTTCTCCCGCTTGTTGGCTACCATCCAGGCCACCATGGAGGTGCCGCCCTTGGAGACCAGGCCGCCATAGCGATAGCCCTGTTTTTCCAGACGTTCCAGGGTGTATAAGTTAATGCCGCAGTGGATGGCCATAAAGGAGATGCCGTCCGCACACTGTCTTTCGATTAAATCAAAGAGCATCTCCTCATCCAGTTTGTTCGGGTCTCCATATTTCTCAGCGGCCATACAAAAGGCCTGATAGAGGGGCACGTTTCCTACCGGGAGGCGCACGGCCCGTAAAATCTCCCTCCTGATCTTGTCCAGATCCCCGCCCACGCTGAGTTCCATCAGGGTATCGGTGCCGGCTTCTTCGGCGGCGCGGGCCTTTTCCACTTCCGCAGCAATATCGATAAGGTCAGTAGAAGTTCCTATGCTGGCGTTTATTTTGGTACGAAGGCCCTTTCCAATACCTACTACCTTACAGGGGTGATGTTGATTGGCCGGGATAACAATCTTTCCGGCGGCCACCATCTCACAGACGTACTCTGGAGAGACGCCTTCCTCGCCGGCTACTTCTTTTATCTCCCTGGTAATGATCTTCTTTTTTGCCTGTTCAACCTGTGTTGCCATTAAACTCCCTCCTTTATTTAAATAAAAAAATCCCCAAACCCTTATTTCAAGAGCCTGGGGATTTACCATCTCCCGCGAAACTAATCCCTGTCGGCAGGTCTTCTGACTCCCAGATCGTCCTACTTACCGCGCCTTCCCATCCGCCTGCGGCGGACAGTGGCCTTAAATGCGGCTTTCGTCCCTGGTTACAGCGGTGGGTCCGTTCCCGGTTCTCACGGGATTCCCTATTCTATCCGCCGGAGGCGGATCACCGTCAGGGCCTGTTATTTTTAAACATTGAAGCTCCCCGCAGCAAGCTGCGGGGAATCTCCGTATGTAAGGTAAAATGCATCGTATTCGCTCGCTAACCCCGCTGCAAGCAGCAGGGAATGCGCTCGCTATGCATGTTCAGTCGTTAACAGAGCGCTTAAGGCTGAATGCTTGCTCAGTATCATGTAACATGATCATGCTCAATGGTCAAGACTTCCCAAATCCATTTAAATTATACTCCTCTCCAGGGCTGTTGGAGATCAATCCAATCCACAAAATGTAATAGACCAGCTTTTTTTAGGAACGATTCGCTTGGACAACAGATAAGCTTTAAAATTTTCCACTTACAGCCCCGAATAACAAATTATCATTTTTATATAGACTCTATATAATGTGTGTATTTGAAGCACAAAAAAGACTTTTGGCAAAAATAGGGCGCTTAACAGGCCATGCCATCTTTTATAGTATCGGCCTTATCTGCCTAATGTTTATTACAATTTTATCCTATTGCGTTTTTTAGCAGATTTCTATACGATACTTCTCATATTCAGCTCAGACGAAAAAAGTAGAGTCTACATAATATATAAGTTCGGCTGACAAATAATTCAATTTTAGAATAGCGTAATGACCCAAGAAGACCGACAATATAATTTACTCGTATATGGTATTGAAAAAAGGGGCTTAAAAGAACCGAGCCAAGAAATTTCAAATCGCAATTTCAAATTAAACTTTGCACCTTTCACAACAGACAAGCGGTTTAATGACTTTGATGGAGTAATATTATTTCAAGGAATCTTTGAAACTTATAAGTACGAAAGTAGTTATTATGATGGAGAATATTTAGTTCATTCTTATGATCGTAACGAGTTGGATAAAAGAAAAAAAGAACTGCAGTTGCTCCTAGAACTCGGTGGGTTCGTCTGTTTTATCCTCCATAAACCGTTTGTTGACAGTTATTACAGGTCAGGTTATCACACTAAAGATCTGAGTGGTACTGATCTATGCAAATATGCTCTCAATATTTCATCATTTCATCGTAAAGATTTTTCAACACGGACAACTCATATCTCTTCAGTCAGAGATGAATTTACTAGGTTTTTAAAGCTTTATGGTGCAGCCAGTTGTTATTTTGAGAATTATAATCGTGACATTGAATTAAGAGAGATCGCAAAAGTCAACTACTCCACGGTTGGCATGAGTTTATTTGATAGAGAGTTTTTTATTCCTTCTTTACTCCCTGAAAACACAGAGGAGCGTATTTATGAGTATTTTTCCCTTCTCACTGAAGCGCTAGTTTCTTCATTTAATAAGCTCCACATCGAAATCCCCACTTGGGTTGCTCAATTCTGTTTCGATAAAGAAAGAACCATTTCAGAAAAGAAACAACAGTTGTTGGCAGAAATTGAGAATATCAATGCAGCCCTTGCAAACTACTCGCAGTATAAAAAAATTCTTATTGGCAGTGGAGATATTCTGGTAGAGCATGTTGCTACCGTGCTAAGGGATGGCTTTTCATTTAACATAAATTCTGACGATGAATTGAAGGAAGACCTTAAAATACTGAATGAAAACAATGAGCCAATAATATTTGTCGAGGTAAAAGGTACAAACAGAGGAGTTAAAAGAGAGTACATTAATCAAACGGATAGCCACCGTGACCGAGCAGGTCTGGATGCAAGTTTCCCTTCGTTATTGTTGATAAATACACATATTAAAAATTCGGTAAGACTTGAAGACAAAGACCAGGCAATCTCTGAGGATCAAATTAAACACGCAGTAAAGATAGGAGTCTTAATTTTACGAACCATAGATCTCCTGTTTCTTTTAAAACAGAAGGATAACGGTACTATCTCACAACAAAAAATTATAGAAATATTCAGTAAAAATGTCGGGTGGTTAAAAGTGAACTCTGATCACTGGGAAATCATCCAATAAATATACGGCTATTGCCGAACAATTGTATTCAGCAGATGGCGAGAAAGCACGGTGGCGCTGACGCGGCAAGGTCACTGGCGCCACTGCTGATACAGGGCGTTATGAATTTACCCCGGTCAATTCAAAGGTACTTTGAAAATGGAATCAGATAATTTTAAATATGATATAGCGTTTTCATTCTTGGCCGAAGACGAGAATATTGCAGAAAGGATCGGCGATGAATTGCGCGATAGAATGAATGTTTTTATTTATTCAGAGCGCCAAAAGGATCTGGTCGGTAAAGACGGTGTTGAAAAATTCAGCAAGGTATTCAAAGAAGACGCGCGTATTTGCGTTGTACTGTATAGGCCAAATTGGGGTAAAACAAAATGGACACGTATTGAAGAAACTGCAATCAAAGATAGAATTTTTGAAAAAGGCTGGGAATTCTTAGTGGTAATTTCTATTGACTCATCTCAAATCCCTCACTGGCTACCAAAATCAAAACTTTGGCTTGGTTTTGATAAGTTCGGAATTCAGGGGGCAGCGTCTGTCATTGATGCTCGCTTTCAGGAAACCGGAGGCAAAATAACTGATGAGACCCCATCAGAAAAAGCCGATCGTTTAAGAAAAAAAGCTGAATCGGAATTAAAAAAACAGCATTTTCTTGACTCCGAAGATGGTGTTAGAACTGCGCGTCAAGAGCTAACAAAGCTCTTTGAATTACTGAGTGTTGAGGTCTCGAAAATCGCTGAAAAACTGAATGATCCCAATATTAGTTTAATAAAAAAAAGTGCAACAGATTGTTTCGTTAAGATTCAAAAGGGGCATTTCACAGTCGCGTGGTCAGAGCAATACACAAATTCGCTTCAATACTCATCTCTTTTTATAAGGGAATTTGATAAGGGTTTATATAGTTCTGACGATACCATAGAAACACGAATTCATTTCACTTTGGATAAAGAGGGTAATCCTTCGTGGGTGGAGGAAAGTTTTCCAGACCGCTTTTTAAGCAGTAAGGATTTAGCAAAACGATACCTTGATCGTTCATTAGAAAGAGCATTCAAAACAGAAGATACTCACCCAAGAGGGTGGTAATAATTCATAACGAAGCGCTGAAGCCGATCGTGGCTCTGTCGGGCCACTCCGGCTTAGCTCTATGTGTAACAGTTTAGTCCCTATTTTAAGTTATCTTTTTGGTGAAGGAAAGTATCAACTTGAATTGTCATACAGGGCAGCCTGAGCTATTGTTGTATCGGATGTGAAGAGTATTTGCAGGAATTGTCTTGG
>JAQTVR010000117.1 GCA_028706995.1 Dehalococcoidales bacterium | reverse complement strand
AAACTTCAGGCGGAACATCCGGCATTCCTGCTCCACAACGACTCGATATGAGCTAACTCAAGAAGGTGTTCTTTTACTTCCTTCTTTCCATCTTCAGTTAGCTCAAAACATTTATCATAATCATCTTTTGGGTCTTTTAGGAAATCAAGCAAATCCATTGTGTAGCAAGAGCCATTTGATAGTTTATCTTTAAATTTGTACCATTCAGGATAGTTATGTGTAATATCACGCAATTCAAATTGATCAAAATTACCAAAGGTATCCCAAGCAAAATTCAGGGCTTCTAAATCCGATTCCGAAAAAACACTTTCATCTACTTCGTTTTTTGAACATAGAGCACGATTATTTGCCGAATCAACAAACCCCTGTGAATATTTCTTTATAATGTCATCAAGGTAGTCGTTAGATTCAGCAATATCCTTTGTTTTTGAAGGTACAGGGCCATGCTCCATTGCCACATAGTTATCATTAGTTAGTAATCTTCCGAATTTACGAATATGATAGCGGTCGGCAAAAAACACGAGCTTGAGTGCCTTCATCTTATTTATTCGACCACCCGCTTTATTAGCGAAGAAGTTTAAAGTTTGAGTACATTTTTCATAGTTTACTTTAAACTTTAATTTTTCCATAACACCTCATTCTGTTTAATAAAACAAAAAAACCCTTGATACAGTCAAACAATCAGCCTATACAAGAGTTCAATATTACTATCATACGAACCTCCGACTTTATTTTTTGTCAAGAGGGATATTTGTAATAATAACACTTCTTAATAGAATATGTCAATTACACCATGTCTAAATACCTAAGTTGTACATCCCTACCTTTCTACATAATATAAATAACTTTGTTTCACGTAATATCTACTCTAACAGAAAATAAACAGGAAAAATCTATCGTGGCAAAATTATGTAAAAAAGAGTGTTAAAAAGACAATTAATACTATCCGGAAAGGAAAGCTGGAAGAAAAAGTAGCTGCCAAATATTCAAATTATATTTATTATAACTTTCTATTTGAAAAGGAAGAAGGAGAATCATTCTGAAGAATCTTACCCACAAACCTTCTTCCAGGCTTTGGCTTTCTGCATAAGCTCCCGGACACTCTTTATCGAAGCCTCGGTATAATGAGAACCCACCAGCATAACGGCAAGCTCCTGTATCAATGCTTCGCCCTGGAGGCTTTCAAGGTTAGTGGTAGTCCGGCTGCCGCTTATATTCTTACGTATATTGAAGTGCGCATCGGCAAAAACGGCTATCTGGGGCAGATGGGTTATGCATATCACCTGCCTGTTCTTTGAAAGAGACCACAGCTTTTCACCGATGACCTCTCCGCACCTGCCGCCGACGCCTATGTCTATCTCATCGAAAACCAATATAGGAATATTATCGGTCTTAGAGAAAGTGCTCTTTAGCGCCAGCATAAAACGTGACACTTCACCTGTAGAGGCTATCTTCGCCAGCGGTTTGAACGGCTCGCCGGGGTTGGTGGAAACCATAAACTCCACCGTATCGATGCCTTTCTTGGTGAACTCGTAGCTGCTGCCGTCCGGAGAGGGTATGCCGTTATCGCCGGCGGGTTTTCGGGTTATGGATACGTCGAACCTGACCTGCGGCATGTTGAGGTCATTAAGCTCCTTGCCTACCTGCGCTATCAGCGCCTCTGCCGCCTTTGTACGCAATTCCGAAAGCTCAAGGCCTAACTGCCCCATCTCCCGCCTGAGCAAACCGGACAGCTTTTTAAGCTCCTCGATCCTTTCGGCTGAGTTGGAAAGGCCCCCCAGCTTCTTTCCCGCCTCCTCGAGGTATGCCAGAATGTTGGGGATGGTCTGCCCGTATTTCCTCTTCAGGTTTCTGATAAGCTCCAGGCGTGATTCTATTTCTTCCAACCGCCGCGGGTCGTAGTCCATGGAGTCGGAGTAGCTGTGTATGCTGCGCGCCGCCTCTTCTACATCGGGGACGACGCCTTCGAGCACTGCCAGCTCCGGCGCAAGGGACGGGTCCAGTTCCGCCAGCTTGCGGACAATACTGACTGCACGGTTCAAAGATTCGATCGCCGAGGTAGAAGACAGATGCTCGTCCTCGCCGCTCAGCATGCCGTAGGCCTCGTAGGATGAAGCCTTCAACTGCTCGCTGGAAGAGATTATCTTAAGCTCCTGCTCCAGCTCTGCGTCCTCGCCCGGATGGAGACCGGCCTTCCTTATCTCATCAGCCTGGAAGCGCAGGAACTCTTCCTGTGTACCGGCCTCTCTTTCATATTTAGCAAGAGATTCGAGCTCCGATGTAACCTGTGAAAGCCCCGCATATTTCGAGCCGAACCTGCGGCGCAGGTCGAGGGTATGCGCATAGGAGTCGAGGAAATCGACCTGGTACTCGATATCGAAGAGCGACAGGTGGTCGCTCTGGCCGTGGATATCGATAAGGTGGGCGCCTATCTGCACCAGTAGCCCACGGGGAACGGTGTGCCTGTTTATACGGATGACACTGCGCCCCTGCCTCTTAAGCTCGCAGCTTATGACCAGCATGCCGTCGCCGGCAGCCAGCCCGTTGCCGTCCAAAAGCGACCACAGCCCAGCAAACGCTTCGGACCTTTCGGGCAGGGTGAACAGCCCCTCGATGCAGGTCTCGTCGGCGCCGTAGCGGATGCTGTCTTCGTCTATCCTGCCGGAAAGCAGCGCCTCGACGGCGTCGATAACCATCGATTTGCCGGCGCCCGTTTCGCCGGTAACCACGTTAAGGCCTTCGCCCGGGCGCCAGTTTATCTCCTCTATGATGCCGAAATCCCTGATCCTCAGCTCGAGCAGCACAATATCCTTTCTATATCAGGCTAAGAGTTATTTATTGTTGGCGTTGATTATACATTATTACATCACAATATTACAGGATTATATCGGTACAATATTATTCAATAAAGTAATTAAAAGTATTGACAGTATTACAGGGTAAGATAAAAATCAAACAATTTTACATCTCAGGTAGTAGTTATATGGTTTAAAATGAACCTTATACTTCTATTACTTCAGATCACCCTGAATACCGACGATTACCTCTTTGACAGGGATGTCTTTTCCGGTTAGTTGCAAGGCTGTGTTTACCATGTGTACCAATCCGGAGCAACATGGCACTTCCATACGTACAACAGTTATGCTCTTTATTGATGAATGTTTTATGATATCGGTTAACTTATTCAGATGAGCTTGAAAGTCGTCCAGTTTTGGGCAAGCCACCAACAGGCTATGATCTTTTAAGAAACCCTCATGAAATCGTGGATATGCAAAAGGGACACAATCCCCGGCTAATACCACATCGGATTCCTGTAAAAAAGGAGCCGCCGGTGGAACTAAGGTAAGCTGTACAGGCCAATGACTTAGCAATGAATGCTTATTCGTTGCCTCGATTGAACTGCCTTTTTTAGTTTCATGCCCTTTAAATTGAGCCATAAGAGTAGAAGGACAGCCGGATGAAACCTTATACCTGGCTGGATTTTCTTTCTCAAGATGGCGCTTCGTTGCTGCCTCATCGAACTCTCCGGCAACCGTCTCCTCTATGGTTATTGCACCTTCAGGACACTTTCCCAGGCAGGCTCCGAGTCCATCACAATATATCTCGTTTATGAGTTTTGCTTTGCCGTCAATAATTTGGAGAGCACCTTCAGCACATGCCGGGACACAAACTCCGCAACCATTACATTTATCTTCATCAATTCTTACTATTTTTCTCATGTTTTTTGTTGTCATTACCAACTCCATCTTTACAGTTATTAAATAAAATTTTATACAGGTGCATTTTTTCTTCCCTTGCTACCTATTATGATTCAGAAAATCCCAATTTTATTATCGGCATCGGCTACATAGAGCTTACAGGGTATTAATAACACCGATAGTACAGGACGGACTACAAATCCCCGAAAACTTTCGGAGCCTGTACTTTCATAATTTCACCGATCTTCTGGGCTACTTCGCGTATTTCGGGCAAGGCTGCCGGACTGGTACGAAGTTTCAAAATATGCCGTATTTCACGGAAATTCCAAGTACAGATTATCTCTGTGGAACAGGCATTTGGTAAAACATAGCGGGCTATTTCAGGCTTCATCCCTGCATCCAACAACTTGCGATAGTTTTCCCAGGCTGCCGACATCGCATGGTGATATATTTTTGCCGTTTCCGAATCTGCATCTTCAAGCTCAGGTGGAGTTATATAATCTTCCACGGTCTCACGCACATAGCGCTGGCTGCGTTGTGAATAACTGGCAATACGATGCCGTACCAGTTCGTGCGTCAGC
>JAQTVR010000116.1 GCA_028706995.1 Dehalococcoidales bacterium | reverse complement strand
GCTTAATTTGCCTCGGAGCATATTCATAGCAAGGCATTTTATTCTTGCCGGCTGCCAGTATGGCTATCGCCTGTGCTTTGCCGATTGCCAGCGCCGATTGCACATTCTGAGCAACAAAAGGCTGCTCTACCGCCATAACATCAGGATGATAACAGGATATCACCTTGCAAAGTTCATCATAAATATAGACTAAACGCTCTCCTATAGGAGAGCGTTGTTTACACTTTAAGGCATTACAGCAGACAAAGGTCATATCACCTTCATTGCTATCTATTATTCCATATCCCAGGACAATTGTGCCGGGGTCGATACCCATTATTCTCATTATTGGTTTTTTAGACTACCCTTGGTATTTCTCCATTACTTCATCTGAAAATTCCACGTTACTCCAGACACTGCGCACATCATCGAAGTTCTCAAGCTTATCTATCAATCTTAATACCTGTAATGAGGTTGATTCATCAAGCTCGACAGTGTTTTTGGCGACCTTAGACATTCCGGCAGAGCTCACTTTTACATTGTTCTGTTCCAGCACCTTACGAATAGTTTCCATATCTTCGAGACGGGTATAGATCTCTATGTAGTCCTTCTCTGTTTTAACATCTTCGGCACCGGCATCGATAGCCATCATAGATATGTCATCAGCATTCATACCTTTTTCAAGGTCTATAGTAATGATACCCTTCTGTTCGAACTGCCAGTTAACACTGCCGACTTCTCCCAACCCGCCACCGCTGCGTGTGAACATGTTTCTTACTTCCTGTACCGTACGATTACGATTATCCGATAATACTTCTACCAGGACAGCCGCTCCACCCGGCCCATATCCTTCCAATATAAATTCATCGAGAGTCACACCTTCAAGGTTCCCCTCGCCCTTCTTGATAGCTCTTTCTATATTATCCAGAGGCATATTATTATCTCTGGCTTTCTGTATTGCCAACCTCAGGTGGAAATTAGCTTCGGGATTACCTCCGTGTTCACGAACCGATAAAATAATTTCACGGGTCAACTTGGTAAAGATTTGTCCCCTCTTGGCGTCAGCCGCCCCTTTTTGATTTTTTATATTAGCCCATTTGGAATGTCCGGACATATATTTTGCCCCTCCTCAAAGGCACAAATTTATAGTAACATTCTAGCACTTCTCTAAGTTAAGTAGTAGTATATGAATAATTTTAAATCAATGCTTAATTATTAAGATAACTTTTTAGATAATTATTGTTGCTCCGGTTCGACAGACTAACCATATCAAAAGAGGCGGTCATCCTGGAGTTCGCAAAGGGCAAACGAGGGATCTGGGGGGGCAGGGTAATCATATTTTTACCACCCAATCCCAGAGCTCATCCCGATTTATCGGGGTTTAGTGGTGACATTTGAAGATGTGATTCCCCTACTACGAATGCGACTGCATATTCATGGCAGTGAGAAAGGCTGATGGAAATATTTTCAATACCTATATCGTCGGCTTTTTTCCGGGCTTCACCATACAACCTGACGTTGGGTTTTCCTGTAGCATCGGAAAGTATTTCTATTTCGCGCAAGGAAATAATTTTTGAGTCTAACGCCTTGATAACCGCTTCTTTGCCGGAAAAACGCGCAGCCAGGGAAGGCAACTTATCCCTGTATAATCTGAGTTCCTCTTCAGTATATATTCGATTCAGAAAGTCATCGCCCCACTCGGAAATAGCTTCCTGTATGCGGTTAATTTCTATTATGTCTACTCCGACCTGTTGCATTACATGTTCATTTTAATCGGCTTACTCAACTTTTTCAATCTTTACGGCACATACCTTGTATTCCGGCGTCTGTGTCACCGGGTCAACAGCGTGGCTGGTCAAGACATTAGTCGGGGTTTCAGCAAAGTGGAAGCTCATAAAAACCACCCCTTCGGGAACAACCCCGGTTATGTCAACTCCGGCGGTAACAGCTCCGCGGCGGGAGGAAATCTTAATAGTATCGCTATTTTCTATACCCAGTTTTAAAGCGTCCACAGGATTTATTTGGACCCTTTCCCTGTCCATCAAGATATTCAACCCATGCGTTTTACGCGTCATCGTGCCTGTATGATAATGAAACAACCGGCGACCGGTGGTCAATAATAATGGATAATCATCATCCGGCAATTCCTCGGAAGGACGGTACTTAATCGGAATCAATTTTCCCTTTCCTCGTGTAAATTGTTTTGTATGCAATATGGGAGTTCCCGGATGCTCCACCGTCGAACAGGGCCATTGCAAACCACCGTTTTCAAGGCGTTCAAAGGAAATACCGCCATAAATCGGAGTAAGTTTAGAAATCTCATCCATAATCTGTGATGGGGACTCATAATCGAATCCCTCACCACCCATCCGCTTGGCAATCTGGCAGGTGATTTCCCAGTCAGCCATCGAACCATCAACAGGCTCGATAGCCTTCCTCACCATTTGCACTCGTCTTTCGGTGTTTGTAAAAGTCCCGTCCTTTTCGGCAAATGATGCCGCGGGCAACACAACATCCGCGAGTTTCGCCGTTTCGGTAAGGAATATATCCTGAACCACGAGGAAATCAAGGCTGTTAAGTGCATCTATCACATGTTTGGAATTAGGATGGCTGAGCACCGGGTTTTCACCTATTAAGTAAAGAGCTTTGAAAGTACCGCCATGGGCTTTATCCCACATTTCAGGAGTGGTCAAACCTTTCTCAAGGGAGAGGTTGCCGCCCCAGATAGCCTCGAATTTCTTTTTCGTATCAGAAGAGTTTGATGACTGGTAACCGGGATATACATTAGGCAATGCGCCCATGTCACAGGCGCCCTGCACGTTATTTTGACCGCGGAGCGGATTGACGCCGCTGCCAGGCTTGCCTATGTTACCGGTTACCATAGCCAGATTGGCTATAGCCATTACGTTATCCGTGCCGTGTGAATGCTCGGTTATACCCAGCGTATACAGGATTGTGGAAGGATCCCCTTCGGCATACATTCGAGCAGCCTCGATTATTTGCTTGCGGGGTACTCCGGTCGTCTTTTCCACAAAATCCATATCGTATGCTTCCAAAGATTCCATAAAGGCATCTATATTCTCGCAGCGCTCTTTAATAAAACCGGTATCGTGCAGATTTTCATCAACGATTACTTTTATCATTCCCATAAGCAAGGCTACATCGCTGCCTGATTTAAGCCGTAACCATAGATCGGCATAACGCACCAGGTGTATTTCGCGCGGATCGGCAACAATCAGCTTCGTTCCCTTGCGAACTGCCTGCTTGACTGTAAGCCCGATTATGGGATGGGCTTCGGTGGTATTCGAACCGATAACGAATATACAATCGGCATCTGCCATATCTGCAATAGAATTGGTCATAGCGCCACTGCCAAATGTTTGTGCCAGACCGGCAACAGTAGGCGCATGTCAGAGACGGGCACAATGATCTATATTGTTAGTGTTCAGAACCAGTCGGCAGAATTTCTGGGCGACATAGTTTTCCTCATTGGTGCACCTTGATGAGGAAATAACGCCTGTCTGATCTTTCGGGTAAGACGATAGCTTTTTAGCTACAAGGCTAAGAGCCTCATCCCAGCTTGCTTCGACGAATTTGCCATCTTTTCTTATGAGAGGAGTTTTCAGACGTTCCTGACTGTGAATATAACCGGCAATACCAAAGCGTCCCTTTACGCAAAGCTTTCCTTTATTTACCTTACTCCTATTGCTCCCTCTGACGGAAACGATTTCTCCGTTACGCACTCCCAGGTATATACCACACCCTACGCCACAATAAGGACAGGTGGTTTCCACTTCGAATGTTGGGATCGCTGTATTTTTAATTGTGAGCGCCGCTACCGGGCAATGAACAACGCATTCACCGCAGGACTGGCATATAGATTCCATTATCGGTTTATCACCAAACGTACTGACATAGCTGCCATAACTGCGATTGATCACTTCGATTGCATTGACGCAGGTTATCTCATCACAGGTACGGGTACATTTTTGACAGAGTATGCAGTAATTGCGATCGATTTTAAAGAAGGGATTACTGTCATCTACAGGCAATTCCCTTTTCACCTGGGGCAGCCGTCTTTCGGTGATGCCCAGATATGCCACCACTTTTTGTAACTCGCACCTCTGATTCTTTACGCAGGTAAGACAATCCGTTGGATGGTCTGCCAGGATTAGTTCGACGATGTTACGACGCACCTGGTTAACTTCGGGAGTCGAGATTTTTACTATCATGCCATCGGCTGCCTGAGTCGTACAGGCACTCGGCATACCGCGTATACCATCTATCTCTACAATGCAAAGG
>JAQTVR010000115.1 GCA_028706995.1 Dehalococcoidales bacterium | reverse complement strand
GTCAACTATCTGGCGAATCTGTTCCTTATCCAGCGGATGGAACACTACCACAGAATCGATACGGTTCAGGAATTCAGGCTTGAAAGCCTTCTTAACTTCACCCAGCAGCTTTTCCTTCATACTGTCATAAGACTGTTGTTGTGACTTGGCTTCATCGCTGCGCGAGGCAAAGCCGATGGCATGCCCTTTACGGATAAGCTCAGCGCCGATGTTACTGGTCATAATTATGATACTGTTACGGAAATCTACCCTTCCGCCCTTAGCATCGGTCAGATGTCCGTCATCGAATATCTGCAAAAGTATATTGAAAACATCAGGATGCGCTTTTTCAATTTCATCCAGCAGTATGCAGCAATATGATTTACGCCTGACGGCTTCGGTAAGCTGTCCGCCCTCTTCGAAACCGACATATCCAGGGGGTGCTCCGACCAGCCTTGAAACGGCGAATTTTTCCATGAACTCGGACATATCGAGACGAATTAATGTATCTTCATTTCCGAACATAAACTCAGCCAGTGCCCTTGCCAACTCGGTTTTACCGACACCGGTAGGTCCCAGGAAGACAAAGTTGCCAATGGGATGGCGCGGGTCTTTAAGACCGGCCCTGGCTCTCCTTACAGCTTTGGAAATAGTAGTAATTGCTTCATCCTGCCCGACTATACGCTTATGAAGCTCCTCTTCCATATGTAGCAACCTGGCGGTCTCATCTTCGGCAATTTGAACTACCGGAATGCCGGTCCACATGGCTACAACTTCAGCTATATGCTCAGGTGTCACCGAGGGTTTTTCCTGCTGTTTTTCCAGCAATGCGTCTTCCTGCTCTTTTATCTTCTCCTCGGTTTCTATTTCATGCTGACGCATATCCGCAGCCAGGTCGTATGATTGCGCTTCTAATGCCTCTTCTTTACCTTTACGGTAACGTTCTTCATCCTGCTTCAGTTGTTTCAAAGCAAGCGGTTTGGCATAATACTTAATTCTTACCCTCGATGAGGCTTCATCGATAAGGTCGATAGCTTTATCGGGTAAAAAGCGATCAGGAATATATCTCGAAGCAAATGTTACAGCCGATTTCAAGGCTTCATCCGTTATAATTAACTGATGATGCTCCTCATAGCGGCTTTTAATTCCACGCAGTATTTCCAGAGAGTCTTCCACAGATGGCTCTTCAACCAATATCGGTTGGAAACGGCGCTCAAGTGCAGCATCGCGCTCGATGTGCTTTCTATAATCATCGAGAGTCGTTGCGCCGATACATTGTAACTCTCCTCTTGCCAGCGAAGGCTTGAGTATATTGGCGGCGTCAACAGCCCCTTCGGCGGCTCCGGCGCCCATCATGGTATGAAATTCATCGATGAAGATAACGCAGTTTCCGGCTGCTTTAATCTCATCGATAACCTTTTTCAACCGCTCTTCGAATTCACCGCGGTATTTCGTTCCGGCGACAACGGATGCAATGTCCAGAGCCACGACCCTTTTATTTTCCAGTGTTTCGGGGACATCGCCTTCGACGACACGATGAGCCAGCCCTTCCACGATAGCCGTCTTGCCGACACCGGGTTCTCCGATGAGAGCCGGATTGTTCTTGGTGCGGCGGCTTAATATCTGGATCAGGCGTTCGATTTCTTTTTCGCGACCTATTACCGGGTCCAGCTTGCCGGCGCGTGCGGCCGCGGTCAAATCGTGACTGACCTGATCAAGAGTAGGTGTTCGGCTCGCGGTGCGATTCAAGCGGGTTTTAGCAGAACTCTGGCTTGATAAACGCGTAACCTCGGAACGAGCTTTATCAAGAGTAATGCCAAAGCTATCAAGCACTTTAGCAGCTACTCCTTCACCTTCACGCAGTAATCCCAGCAGAAGATGTTCAGTCCCGATATAACTATGCCCTAACTGGCGGGCTTCATCTATCGCTAATTCAAGAACTCGTTTAGCTTTAGTTGTAAGCCCGGTAGAATTCATACTTGATTTCTCACCCGGTCCGATTATATATTCAACCGCCTGTGATATTTTACCCAGGTTGATACCCATACCTACCAGCGCCTTGGCAGCTACTCCATCCTCTTCCTTTACAAGTCCGAGGAGGATATGCTCAGTGCCGATATAATTATGGTTCAGGCGTTTAGCTTCATCTTGAGCTAAGGTGAGAACTCTGCGAGCGCGCTCCGAAAATTTATCAAATCGGCTAGCCATTTTTCCTCCTTAGAAAGATTTATTCGTTTATTGAACCTATATCATTATAAGGCAAGAATATCAATAGGTCAAAGCCCCCCGTTTAATACCATCGATATGATTATGGAGGAGTTATTATTCAAGAGCTTGTGAGGAGGTTATATTAAAAGGGAGAAAGCTTGTAAATACCCCTCCTGGCAGTGGCATATTTTCCACAAGGAGTTGCCCCCTCAGTATCGTCTGTGCTAGAGCGTTTCACTGCCGTGTTCGGGATGGGAACGGGTGGGCCCACTCCGCCTAAACCACCAGGAAGGAATTTTATCAAGCCGTATTGTTAATCAGGTTCGGTTATAAATCCGATGCTCTTATTGAGCTAATGTTTCGATATTATAACAAGAAGATTTCAGACTGTCAAATAGTTGGGAGCGTCTGGATTGCACATTTGTCAGTTGTGCATGGTTGTTTACTGCAGAAGCTATCACTATCCTAAACTTAACAAGGGATATCGACTTTAGATGTTTTATAATATTAATTATAGATATTATACCTCTTGGTTTTTCGCTTCGTCACATTGGTCTCTTTTAATGGGGCATCACATAGCCCTATACTTCATCCGCACTAGTTACAACCTCAAATGGTACTCCAATTAGTTCAAAGTGCCGCTGACCACACCTAATCTTGTCAGCCTCGGTAGTTCGCAGCTTCAGAAAATCCATCGTTCCCTTAGTTTCCCTTACTAGATAAAATGCCTGGCCATCGTGCTTCAATATTGCCCAGTCCGGGTTGTACTTACCTACCGGCGTATCTATCACGAACCAATCAGGTAACTTTACGAAAAGTTTGATATCCTCACGCTGGTCCAGGCGGCGGGCGAATTCCCGCTCCACCTCGGATTCGTAAACCACATACTCGTAAACCGATTTTTGGACCTGTAAAGCGGTGAGGTAATTGATCAGCTCTTCATTCTTGAACAACACCTGTTCCCATTCAGCGTCGGGGCTAGAACCCGGAATGCGTTCATACTTGATTCCGTCCACCAGTAAACGGTGCAATTCATATTTAAGAATTGCGGCTACAGCATCCATAAAGCGCTGCGGGTTAATAAAAAACTCGGCAAGACGGCCGGAACTCTTTAAAATGCGGACGAGCGTCGAGCGCGTGAGTTCTGTTTCATTCTGCAAATACGCCAGCAAATCAGGGAGTTGAATATTATTATACGAAACCCGTTCTTCTGCGACGCCTACGGCTGTAGCGACTACGCCAGCTTTTGTCACATCAACTTTCCCCGCAGTTATGCTGATCCTGGGTAATTCAATTTTCTCCATACGCTTGAGCGCATCGACGGCCCGGTCAACCAGCTTATCTGTCTCGAATTCCACGCGGTAGGTGGTTTTTGGCTTGATCTTATCCCATAGCGCCTTAAACTCGGGGCTGAGCTGAATATTTTTACGCAGGCGATTGTGCCCTTCATCCTTTTCTTTGCTAATATGGCGTTCTATCTGGTAAGAGGATAGCAAGTCGATTACTGCTGACGCTAGGTCGCCATGTGGCTCCGGCAATTCCAGTTTAAAATCTTTACGTTGCGGGTCGAACGCGGGTTGAATGCGGCCATCGGCGTCAAGCATCTTTTGGCTTACCAGAGCTGCCTGAATCACCTCAGCGTTTTCACGGCCGATAGGTTTCTCAACACCATCAACAATGCGCACCAGCTTGGCCAATGCGGTGAGTGGCACCTTGCCGAAGGTGACGCCGCAATCTTCCTCGTACTCGGTTTGCAAAGCGCGGGCAAAATCTTCGTAGCTTTCGTTAGCCATGACATAGAGCTTGTTGACGGACTCGTCAAATACACGCAGCCCATTCTGGTCTACAGGCAAACGCAAACCGCGTCCTATCTCCTGGCGTTTCTTCATGGCACTCCTGGTCTCATTAAGGGTGCATATTTGGAAGACATTGGGGTTGTCCCATCCTTCCCTCAAGGCGGAATGGCTGAAGATGAAGCGCAGCGGTTCTTCCATGGAAAGGAGCTGTTCTTTCTTTTTCATAATAAGGTCGTAAACCTTATCTTCGGCCTCGGTGTCGCCGCGAGTGTCTTTATAAACACCCTTCCTGTCCTGAGCGAAATAGCCATC
>JAQTVR010000009.1 GCA_028706995.1 Dehalococcoidales bacterium | reverse complement strand
AAGGAAGATAATTTCTTCATATTCCACTCGGTTTTTTAGAATCTTAGTTATGAAACTGCCGGTGTCTTCTTTCCAACCGGGCAACAATTCATCCAGAACATCAGCTTCGAATACAGCGCCTGAAAGGTTATGCTGTCCTGGTTTTTCTGCCTTATCAATAACTACAACGGACTCGTTCCCACCCTTTTCATTAACGAGCTGTTTTAGTTTGATTGCTCCAGCAAGACCGGCTGGTCCGGCGCCTATAAATAGCACATCTATTTTGTTTAATTCATCCATAGCTAACTATTTTTTGAATCCAGCGCTTTGATGAGCTGCGGGACTACTTCCTCCATATTTCCTACTATACCGAAGTCACATACTTTAAATATCGGGGCCTTAGAGTCTCGGTTGATGGCTATGATTATATCCGAATTATGCATACCGGTGATGTGCTGTACCGCACCGGAAACACCTACAGCGATATATACCTTGGGTTTCACGGTCTGTCCTGTCTGACCTACCTGGTGGGATCGGTCTATGAAGCCCATTTCCACTGCAGCTCTCGATGCGCCGACCATTCCTTCTACATCCAGAAAAGAGCTTAACTTCTCTGCAAGCGGTATTATATATTTGTCGAAGGTATCCTTATTCTTACAGCCTGCTCCTCCGCAGACTATCGCCGCGGCTTCCTTGATGTCAGAAACCGAGGGACAGACTTCAGCCGATATTATCTTTTCCCTCAGGTCGTTTTCTGTAAGCGAAGGAGCGTAATTAATTACCTCTCCCTGGCGCTTATCGCTTGGTTCAAGGGCTTTCATAACACCCGGGCGTGCAGTGGACATCTGTATATTAGAGTTTTGTGTAATGATGGATGCCATTATATTCCCGCCTAGGGCCGGGCGAGTCTGTTTTAGAACTCCCACTAAATCCTGTTTGCCACGTTGGAAGTCAACTAGATCTAGTCCGGTGCAATCAGCAGTGAGTCCGGATCTAGTACGATAGGCAACCCTTGGTGCCAGTTCTCTACCCAAAGGAGTAGCACTGAAAAGCATTATCTGCGGTTTATACTGTTCAATAAGATCGGAAATAACCATTGCATAGGGAACAGGTAAAAAATTCTTCAAATGGACATGATCTGCTATATAAACTTTTTCTGCGCCGTATTTTATAAGCTCCATAGTAAGATTCTTGATATTTTTGCCTAATAGAACTGCTCCCACTTTTTCCCCGAGAGAACGAGCCAGACCGGTAGCTTTTCCCAGTAACTCGAAAGTCGCAGGGTTTATCTCACCTCCTTCCTGCTCGGCATATACCCATATTTCTCCCTGATAGCTGGGTTTTCTTCCTTCCGGTATTGAATAAACATGTCCCTCCTCCTTTTTATCGGAAGATTCTAAATTGTTGACAAAAGCTTCTTCTAATTTCTTAACCAGATCCGGTACTTTATCAAAAAGCAGACATTGTCTATCGCTAACATCTTTAGGGGAAAAAATCTTGAAAACAGTTGTTCTTGAGCCGGATAAACCGATTAAAGAGGGGTCTGCATTTATATCCTCAGCGCTCCATTTCGTTATTTGCTGAGACGCTGCCCATCTGGTCCTGGAGAATGTTGCGAAAGGAGGTTCCGTGAAGTTGGCAACAGTCACCATACACGGTGAATCGAGAGGAGTGACGGTCTCCAATCCACGACGGGTGATGCGGGATACCTGTAACTCGTTGTTATTAAAAGAAAACGATGTTGTATAAGCGATATGGACAATACCCAAATCCTCTGCTATCTGTGGGGGGACTTGTGCGGTGTCTCCATCCACGGACTGCATACCGCTTATTATGGTGTAATTGGAATCCCCTATAAAAAAATCTTTTTGTATCTTTCTAATTGCCTGGGCAAGCGGATAAGCAGTAGCAGCGGTGTCGGCACCTCCCAGACTTCTGTCAGTCAATAATACGGCCATATCTGCGCCTATAGAGAGAGCATATTTTAGAACTTCTTCAGCAAACGGAGGGCCCATGGAAAGAGCCAGTATCTTCCCATATTTTTGCTCTCTCATTTCGATAGCAAAGGCTAATGCCTGCTTGTCAAATTCATTACAGACATTATCCAGTAGACCGCGCTTCAGCGTGCCCTTCTCCCAATCCCATGCTTCATTAGGGATGTTCTTTACATCAGGGACTTGCTTAACTAAAACTATATAGTTCATCTTTAACTGTGAAATTAATTGATTTGTGAAGGATTTAAGTAAATATACAGTTTTTGATTGATATTGTCAATTTAATCCTGTACACTTACTCTTCCGTTAACCGAATAATTTTGCATCATAAATTGATGAAGCGCAGGTTATTTGTTTCTTGACACAATATTACGGGACATCTAAAATGGATAGATAGCAAGGTCTAATAAAATGATTTATCCGGTTTGTAAAATAGATATGATAGATGATAAAACATAACTCACAATTAAATTCATGTGATGTGAATTCAGAACAGCAGGTAATTAATTTCCTGGGAGAAGTTTTTCAGGCTTAAGTAGGTCATAATAGCACCCCTGAACCGGGAGCTAATTAAGGAGGTGATTCTTGGATATAGCACTTTGGGTGATACTGGGAATCCTAGCAGTTTTAGTTCTATTTTTTATCCTTACATATAATGGGTTGATTAGACTGCGCAATCAGGTTAAAAATGCCTGGGCGCAGATCGACGTCCAGTTAAAAAGACGGTACGACCTTATACCTAACCTGATGGAAACGGTAAGAGGTTACATGAAACATGAGCGAGAGACGATGGAAGCCGTAACCAATGCCAGAAACCTGGCTCAGAGAGTTCCTGGGGGGAGCGTTGGCGCCCGTTCAATAGCTGAAGGTGAATTGAGTTCGGCGCTAAGCAAATTACTGGCAGTAGTAGAAAACTATCCTGATTTAAAAGCCAATCAGAATTTCCTAGCTTTACAGGAGGAATTATCCTCGACAGAAAACAAGATCAGTTTTTCACGCCAGTATTATAATGATTCCGTTTTAAATTTTAATAACAAGATACAGATGTTTCCCTCCAATATTATAGCCAGTATGAGCGGATTTAAAATCGGAGAATTCTTCGAAGTTACGGTGGCAACTGAAAGGGAAGCTCCCAGAGTAAGTTTTAGTTAAGATTGGAGAAATAGTACTGTATGTGGGAGCAGATCAGATCCAACCGGATAAGGTCGGTAGTTCTCGTTATTGTAATGGGTATATTCCTGTTTCTCATAGGTTATTTCATTGGATTATATTTCTTCGATAGCGGGATAGCCGGCTTATTAATTGCACTTATTATATGGGCAATTATGACACTTGTTGCTTATTTCCAGGGGGATAGGATTCTATTGGCTTCGGCAGGTGCAAAAAAAATAAGTCATGATGACCATCCGAGGTTGTATAATATAGTTGAAGAGATGCGGATCGCTTCCGGATTGCCCAAAACCCCCGATATTTATATTATTGATGACACTTCACTAAATGCTTTCGCTACAGGCAGAGACCCGAATAAGTGCGCTGTAGCTATTACTTCAGGATTATTACAACAGCTGAATCGCGATGAATTGCAGGGGGTAATGGCTCATGAGCTATCTCATATAAAGAATCGCGATGTATTGCTGATGGCTATGGTCAGCGTACTCCTGGGTGCGATAGTGATGTTATCCTGGTATGCCTCCAGGATAATGATCTTTGGTGGTGGCGGTTCAAGAAGAAATTCATCATCAGGCGGAGGTGGTGCCGGCCAGGCGATAATAATGGTCATTGCGCTTGTACTGATGATAATGGCGCCTATTTTCGCGCAGTTGATATATTTTGCCGTATCTAGGAAACGGGAGTACTTGGCTGATGCCTCCGCAGCGTTATATACCAGGTACCCGGAAGGATTGGCTTCCGCCCTTGAGAAACTGGGGGCTTCAGCCAGGCAGTTAAAATCGGCCAATAAGGCAACAGCCCCGATGTATATAATCAATCCTTTTCGGAAAAAGGGTTTATCAGCCGGTGAACTAACCAGTACGCATCCGCCGATTATGGAAAGGATTCGTATTCTCCGATCAATGGGAGGAGGTGCTTCCTTTGTGGATTACGATAAAGCCTACAGGCATGTTCACAAAGGAGGGGGTGGGGTTATACCCGCCGCTACGATGTCTTTATCAGGGACTTCATATCAAGCAATAACTACCGAAACCAGCGATGATGAGCCTGATAGGCTCACAAGGGAGTCGTGAGACCTTCGACATGATGTGGAAACTCTGTAATTATAAAACTGTCAATGCCAATGTGGAACCAAGTTACGGGTGCCCCCGGGTTATAAAGGGTCCGAAATACAGTGTCCTCATTGCGGGAGAACCCATGAAATTGAATAGCGATATAGCCCCTTGGTCTACGGCTCCTCGAGTGGGATATCGGCGATATTCACTATAGCTATTGTCCATATAATCATCCCTAATACACAAAGAACAAGACCTACATAAAACCATGCCGTTCCTAATTGTAACGGCAAAAAAAATTGAATATATAAGGAGTCTAAACAGCAAAACAAAATTGCTAAAACACTATTTGAGGGAATAAGATTAGATAACGGTAGTAAAGTGGTGGCAATCCAACCTAAACCAGAATTGGAACCATTTTTCAAATTATCTTATGATTGTCACGTTAAAGATATTGGAAGCGACCCCGGGGGGATTCGAACCCCCGATCTCCACCGTGACAGGGTGGCATGTTTGACCGCTACACCACGGGGCCTTGTAAGATGCATTATTCCCGGAGAAAATCTAATGCTTATAAAGTCTATCAAGGTTGTAAAACTGTGTCAAATGGTATTCACGATACTAATATATTTACGATAAATAAATACGCAAAATTTGTAGTATAAGTTTTTTATACTGGTAGCGCGTTGTTTACCAATGTTTATGTGTGCTATAATGAAAAATAAAATTTTCAAGGGGATAAGTAGTGCCAAGAGCAACGAAAATAAATAAAGAAAAAAGAAGAGATGCGATAAATGAATTAGCATCCGGCGAAGTTGAGCGGGGACGAAATTATGAATTGGTACTGGTGCTCAATCCCGGGGCTGCTGAAGAAAAATTGGAGACTATCATAAACGGAATAAGCCAGAGTATAACAACCCTGGGTGGCGAAATCTCAGGTATCGAGCAATGGGGAAGGAGAAAGCTGGCTTATCCGATTAAAGGCCTTAATGAAGGGCATTATGTTTTGTCCCGTTTTGTTTTAAAACCATCCCAGAGTAATGTTTTAGAAGCAAAGTTGCGTATTTCTGAAGATATCACGCGACATATACTGATAAAATCAGATAAGTGATATTATATCTCGAGTAAGATAAGAGAAAAGGAGATTAGGTAGGATGGCAAATCTTAATAAAGTAATGATTATTGGTAATGTAGGTAGTGATCCTGAAATGCGTTTTACTCCGAACGGGAATCCAGTAACATCTTTTCGAGTTGCCACCAACCGGGTCTACACCACTCCCGAAGGTGAACGCAAACAAGAGACAGACTGGTTTACGGTGGTAACATGGAATAAACTGGCGGAACAATGTAACCAGTTCCTGGCTAAGGGCAGGCTTGTATATGTCGAGGGTAGGTTACATAATCGTAGTTGGGAAGGGCAGGACGGGCAAAAGCGTTATAGAACTGAAGTAATAGCCAACAGGGTAACATTCCTGGACAGGCAATCTTCAGCGCCAATGGGAGATGAAAAGGTTGATGAGCCTGAGACCGTTGAAATAGAACCGGACGACATTCCGTTTTAAATAAGATAGAAAAATAAAATAATATAGTATAGAGGAATAATAACTAGTGGCTAGACGAATAGTTACCAACACAAAAGCTAAAACTGGTTCATGGAGAAGCGGTAGTAAATTTGCTCCGAGACGCAGGGTCTGCTCATTCTGTACCGGTAAAATTAAAGAAATAGAATACAAGGATAGCTTTGTATTAAGTTCTTATATTTCGGATAGGGGAAAGATAGAGCCGCGCCGCAGAACGGGTACCTGTGCTAAACATCAGCGCGCCTTAGCTATAGCTATAAAAAGAGCACGCCATATAGCTTTGTTGCCATTTGCTCCCGAGCATATAAGCAGGATGGGGGACGTTGCCTCGTTGAGACCTGTAATTAAAAGTGAAAACGTAAAAACAGAGCCTAAGGTAGAAAGCAAGCAGGCGGAGCCTGTAATAGCGCAGGTAGAAGCTGAGAATCCCAAGACGGAATAATAAATACTGTTATTTCATAATCCAGAATTTCCTGTAAAAAGTATTTGGGTTAGTTTAAATAAAAAGAAATTCTATCATAGTTTGCGGCGTTATTAATTCTCGATATATACAGGTTGACAGCACTGCAGCAAAGATAGGTTATCATTTATTAAGGAGTTTATAGTGCCAAAGAGGACATTTCAACCGAAGAAAATTCCCAGGAAAAGAGAGCATGGCTTTTTGGCCAGGATGAGTTCACGCGGTGGAAGAGCTGTGTTAAAAGCAAGGCGGCTTAAGGGGCGCAAGCGTTTAACCGTTGTATAACTGTTTTATAAATACAATATTCATATATCTCCCTCTGACTATTTCAAACAAGCGTTTATAATTTGTAAAAAGATGTCTTTAACGATAATATACAGGTGATGAAGAGAAAAGAAAGTATTACCATGACCAAAGATTATATGTTAATTCATAAAAAGGGGAAGCCATGGGGGAGTAGATTGTTAGTGATAAAAACCTTGTCTAACGATTTGGAATACTCCCGGTATGGCTTTGTAGTCAGCAGACGGGTAGGAAATGCGGTGGTTCGTAATAGAACCAAGCGTTTGTTACGTGAAATACTAAGACAAATGCGGATAAAACCGGGATGGGATTTAATCTTCATTACACGTTCGGGAATATCTGGTAGCGGATATCATGAAGTTGAAAACCTGGTCAAGAGGTTGATGTCTCAAGCCGGGATAATAATGGAGAATCATGAAGAGACTCGCCCTGGCGCAAATTAGGTTCTATCAATTAACAATATCAAGGATTTTGCCTTCTTCCTGTCGCTATTTACCCACATGCTCTCAATATACTTACGAGGCAATTTCGAAATTCGGTGTTTTCAGGGGTATACTGTTAGGCACGAGAAGAATCGCCCGCTGCCATCCGTGGCATGATGGCGGCTACGACCCTGTCCCTGATGTTAAATAGCAGGTTACTCAACGGAATAAATATAGAGAAGTGTTATGAGAAAAAATAAAGGTATTTTATTAGGTAAGGCACTTTTAATCGCTGCCCTTTTAGTTGTTATATTAAGCTCCGCCAGTTGTGTTTCACGTACCGGAGCTTCGGGCTGGTCAGGTTCCACAGTAGACAGCGGTACTGTCTACGTGGCTTCTGCAGGTAGCTTAGCAGCTATAAATTCGAGCAATGGTGTGGCTAAGTGGGAAAGGGGTTTACCTGAAGATGCTTCTTCGGGCGGCGCCAGCTGCGGGACAGGTACCGCCTCTTCGGTCGTATATGCAAATCCAGTAGTAGATAACGGGATTGTTTACCTGGGGACATACTCCGGTAAAATCCATGCATTTAATGTCGATAACGGGAATCTTCTATGGACATATCCGTCAGAGGGTTATGTGCAGGGAATTATTGGTGGATTATTAATAAATAACGGCATTATCTATTTCGGCGCAGTTGGCGGTGTTGTAGCCGCACTTAATATAGCTACTCAGGAAATAGTCTGGCATTACGATACGGGCGATACATTATGGGCACTACCTTCTATAAGCGGTGACACGCTATATATTGCTTCATTCGATAAAAAGCTCTATGCACTGGATATCGGAAACGGTGAGGAAAAGTGGTCCGAACCATTCCAAACAAATGGGCCTATCATTACAGCGCCTGTTTTCTCTAACGGCACAATATACATAGGGTCTCTGGATCGAAGTTTATATGCCATAGATGAAGATACAGGCGAGAAAATCTGGAGTTTTTCAACCGGTAGCAGTACCGATAATCCTCCTGAAAAATGGTTCTGGGCAACTCCTGTTATAGCTAATGGATACATTTATGCTCCTAATATGGATGGACATGTTTATGTTCTGGATGTCCGGGATGGAAAACTGGTCACGACTTTAGATTTAGGAAATTCTGTATCTTCTTCTCCTATACTGCTTAGCGGAAAAGTTGTCGTAGCTACACAGGACGGGCGAATATATTCAATAAATACGGAAAATCAAAGTAGTATACTGATAAAAAGTCTCGGAATGACGGTTATATCTTCGTTAACCGGCAGCGACGGAATTATATATATCCATACTAAAACCGAAGAGAAGATATATGCAGTTAATGCAGAATCCGGTGTAACTATCTGGCAGTATGAAATCGATTAACAAATGTAATAAGGTGGTTTAAATTGGATATAGGGGCAATCTGGGATGTAGTTGCGCTTCAACCGATGATAAATGTTCTCATCGCTTTGTCTGATATACTATTCGGAAGTTTTGGACTTACCATAATCGTTTTAACTATAGTTATACGTGGAGTCATGTATCCGCTTACACGCAAGCAACTTAATGCCACCAAGGCAATGCAAACGCTTCAACCCAAGATTGCTGAATTACAAAAGAAGCATGCCAAGGATAAGCAAAAGCTGGCTGCAGAGCAGATGAAGTTATACAAAGAGTCGGGGGTCAGTCCTGCCGGTTGCCTTTTGCCGATGCTTGTACAGATGCCCATATGGATAGCGCTGTATCAGTCAATTATGCGTGTATTGGCGGTGACCCCGGACAGCTTCCTGAACTTATCACAATACCTGTATTCATGGCCTATAGTATATTCGGCGTTACCTGTTAATGACAACTTTCTGTGGTTAAACCTGGCAGATCCAGACTTTCTGCTGGCTATACTGGTTGGAGCCAGTATGTGGGTACAGCAGAAGATGTCAACAACAGCATCAACAAATCCGCAACAGAAAGCTCAAGGGCAGACGATGTTGATCATGATGCCTTTGATGTTTATTTTCCTGTCTTTAACATTCCCAAGCGGACTGGCTTTATACTGGGTAGTATCCAATATAATTACCATAGTTATGCAATATTTTGTTACCGGTGGTTGGGGCGGACTGTCTTTTGCTATAAATAGAAATCCCTCGAGGGGTAATAGGCCGGATAAGCGGGATAAAAAATTAAAGGAACGTGTTGCTGAAGTAGAGCAAGTGAAAAATAAGGATGTAAAAGCCCTGCAGGCGGATATCGTTAGTATTGATACTGCGAATGAGGAGTGCGGAGATGAAAGTGGTAGAGAAGAGCGCCAGGACAGTAGAGGAGGCTATAAAACTAGCTTTGACAGAACTAGGCAAAAACCGAGAGGAGGTAAAAGTAGACGTTCTAAGCGAAGGTAGTCGCGGAGTATTCGGTATAGGTACTGAGGAAGCCAGGGTTAGAGTAAGCATCCCCGACTCTGTAATAAACGTTAAAAATAACGCGATGGGAATCATTAAAGATACTTTGGAGAATATCCTGGATAAAATGGGCATAGAAGCTACGGTCAATTATCAGGAAGGAGTTACCCTTCTTGATGATGAAGATAAAAGCACACCATCTATTTTTAATATTGAAGGTGATGAACTGGGTATTTTAATCGGCAGGCGCGGACAGACGCTTTCATGCTTGCAGTATATTGTAAAGATCATTGCTGCTAACAAGATGCAGGAATCACTTCCATCGATAGTAATCGATGTAAACGGATACAAACACAAACGTTACCAGGTACTGAAGGAACTGGCGGAGCGCATGGCAGAGCAAGTAGAAAATAGCGGTAAGTCATTTACGCTGGAGCCTATGCCTGCTTATGAAAGGCGGATCATTCATATTGCATTAGCCGACCATCCCGGTGTTTCAACCGAGAGCGTCGGTTTTGGTGAAGACCGTAAAGTATCCATAATTCCCAGGTCTTAACGTTGACTATCATAGTTTTCGTGAATATAATAATGAATATAATAAATGGAAGTCTTGATAAAAGTCATATAGAGTGGTAGTTTAGTTAAAAGCGTTGACGGAGAAGAGTAAGTAGTAAACCGGCTAACAGCGAATCTGGCATGGTGAGAGCAGATATTGTTGGTTCTATTGAAAATCACTCCCGAGCTGCCAGCTGAAAGGCTTGATTAAAGCTCGATTAGGACTGGACGGCAGTGCCAATCGTTATAAAGGCAAGGGTATGCATGTACCTTAGTGAGCGCTCCTGGTTATTCAGGGGAAACAGGGTGGTACCGCGGGTAAATTCAATCCCGTCCCTTATTGGGGCGGGATATTTTTTTATAGAAAGGGAGCTTATTATGTTTCAACCGGTAAGCAGCAAAGCTGATTTTGCAAAACTTGAAGAGAATGTACTTGAATTCTGGCGTAAAGAAGATGTTTTTAAAAAGAGTATTGAAGCACGGAGTAATTGCCCGCGTTTTGTGTTGTATGAAGGACCTCCGACGGCAAACGGTAATCCCGGCATTCATCACGTTTTATCGCGTGTTTTTAAGGATGTAATCCCTCGTTATAAGACTATGAAAGGGTATTATACGCCGCGTATTGCCGGGTGGGATACGCATGGTCTACCGGTGGAACTTGGAGTGGAAAAAGAGTTGGGTTTTACCAGTAAAGCCGATATAGAAAAATACGGCATAGCTAAATTCAATGCCAAATGCCGTGCCAGTGTATTCCGTTATCTAAAGGAATGGAATGCTATGACGGAGCGCATCGCTTACTGGTGCGACCTGGAACATCCTTATATAACTATGGATAATAAATATATCGAGAGCTGCTGGTGGATAATCAAGTACATGTGGGATAAAGGGCTGGTTTATAAAGGGTATAAAACAGCCGCTCACTGTCCGCGCTGCGGTACTTCTTTGAGTTCACATGAGGTGGCGCTGGGTTATAAGGATGATACCGAAGACCCGTCGGTGTATATAAAATTCAGAGTAATGCCTTCTGCTTTGAGAAAAATAAGTGAAAAATTACAGGATAAAAAGGTTTACCTTATGGCATGGACGACAACCCCATGGACTCTCCCCGGCAATACAGCCCTGGCGGTTGCCGCTGGTGTCGATTACTCGGTAGTGGAAGTAGAAGGAGAGTATATTATTATAGCTACGGCGCTGCTCGCTTCGGTTGGACTGGCGGATAATAAAATTATTCTGAGTCTTAAAGGCAATGAGTTGGTCGGCATTCCATATCAACCTTTATATAATCCACACCGGTATGGCGTAGACAGATTGCGTTTCAATAAAACCGGGAGCTCGGAGATGGAGTTGCAGCCGTCTGATGAAAATCTGACGTATCGAGTCGTAGGAACGGATTTCGTCTCAATGGAAGATGGCACCGGCATTGTGCATGTCGCTCCTGCCTTCGGTGAAGTGGACTTTGAGGTAGGCATGCAGCGCGGATTGGATTTTGTGCAACCGGTTGACCTGCAGGGTAAAATAATCGGAAATTACAGTTTTTCCGGTAAGTTCGTAAAAAGCGCCGACCCTCTGGTAATAAATGAACTGAAATCCAGTGGGGCATTATTTCGCAGTACCAGGATACGCCATACCTATCCGTTTTGCTGGCGTTGCGATACACCGCTCCTTTACTATGTAAAACAGAGCTGGTATATCCGCACAACGGCAGTTAAGGACAGACTTATCGAGGGAAATAATAAGATAAACTGGTATCCGGAACATATAAAAGATGGGCGTTTCGGTGATTGGCTGCAAAACAATGTCGATTGGGCTTTTTCCAGGGAAAGATACTGGGGAACACCGCTTCCGGTGTGGCAGTGCGAATCCTGCGGCAAACAGGAGTGTATTGGTAGTATTACTGAGTTGTATGGCAAGGATGGAATAGAACCATCATCAGCAATACAGGCTCTTGATAAAGGTTCTATAGATTTACATCGTCCTTTTGTGGATGACCTGACTTTTAATTGTTCGAATTGCCAGGGTAGTATGAAGCGTGTTCCCGAAGTCATCGATTGCTGGTTCGATTCCGGAGCGATGTCTGTTGCCCAGTACCATTACCCTTTCGAGAACAGTACGCTGCTTACCGATGGTAGATTTCCGGCAGACTATATATGCGAAGCTGTCGACCAGACGCGCGGCTGGTTTTACAGCCTGCATGCTTTATCCACTCTGCTATTCGATAGACCCTGCTTTGAAAATGTTATATGCCTGGGTCATATTCTCGATGCCAAAGGCGAAAAGATGAGCAAGACCAGGGGTAATGTAGTAGAAGTCTGGCCGGTGCTCAATAAATATGGTGCGGATGCCTTGCGCTGGTATCTATTTACCGCCAGCCCTCCGGGAAATACTCGGCGTTTTTCCGAACAACTTGTTTCAGAGGTTACGCATAAGTTTATGCTTACACTGTGGAACGTATATTCGTTTTTTATTCTATATGCCAATATTGATAAATATAATCCGATGGTAGAAACAGACAAGGCCGTTCCTTCGACGCTCGACCTCTGGATTATATCCGAGTTGAATCAACTGGTGGCGGATGTAGATACTGCGCTGGATACCTATAATCCGACAGATGCCGGCAGGAAAGTGGAAACCTTTGTTGATGACCTGTCTAACTGGTATGTGCGTCGTAGCCGCCGCCGTTTCTGGAAGAGCGAAAGCGATACCGATAAACAATCGGCATATGCTACGCTTTACCAGTGTCTGGTCACACTAACAGAACTTATAGCTCCTTTTACTCCGTTCCTGGCAGAAGAGATGTATCAGAACCTGGTGCAGTCTGTGAACAAAGATGCGCCCATAAGCGTACACTTGGAAGATTTCCCGGTGGCAGATCAAACCCTGATCGACCAGAATCTTTCTGTTGATACTAAGCTTGCAATAAAAATATCCAGTATCGGCAGGGCAGCCAGGAGTAAAGCCCAGATAAAGGTCCGACAGCCGTTGGCAAAAATACTTATCGGGTTATCTTCAAAGAGTGAACAGTACAGCCTCGAGAGGGTTAAGTCCCAGGTTATCGACGAGTTGAATGTAAAGGACATCGAGGTCGTCAGCAATATAAGTGAACTCGAGAACTCCGGCTATATTATAGAAACCGAGGGTGATTATTGCGTTGCTATAAATCCGGAGATTTCACCGGAGCTATTAAAAGAGGGGCTGGCGCGCGAGATAGTTCATCGACTGCAAACAATGAGAAGGGAAGCCGATTTTGAGATCGTAGACCATATTACAACATATTATGAGGGTGATGAATATGTGGAACAGGTGATGAATAATTATATCGATTATATAAAGCACGAAACATTATCCACAGAAATAAAAAATAGAATTCCAGGGGAAGGTGTATACACCGGGAACTACAAGATAAGCGGTTACGAGATAAAACTGGCGGTAGAGAGGTTAAAGTAGTCATTATTAAATTGAGCGGTACATTAGAAAAAGGGGCGATTTTCAATCGCCCCTTTTTCTAATATAAATTGTAAATATTATTTACCGGGTACCTTGGGTAGATTATCAAGAGCCTTTTTCATCTCTGTATCGGAGAAGGTATAATCTTGTAATCTTCCTGAAAGATATTCATCATAGGCGGTCAGGTCGAAATTACCATGTCCGCTGTGGCACATGAGAATTGTCTTGGCTTCGCCGGTTTCGCGGCACTTAAGGGCTTCATCGATAGTTACCCTGATAGCATGATTGGCCTCGGGGGCGCTGACAATACCCTCAGTCCTGGCAAACTGTACACCGGCTTCGAAGGTAGCCACCTGTGGAACCGCCTGGGCTTCGATAAGACCCAGTTTACACAGGTGGGACACGATCGGTGACATCCCATGATAGCGTAACCCGCCGGCATGTACCGGAGCAGGCATAAAGTCATGTCCTAGGGTATACATCTTTAAAAGAGGAGTAAGTCCGGCGACATCGCCAAAGTCATAAGTGTAAGGGCCTTTGGTTAGTGACGGGGAGGCTTGCGGTTCTACGGCGATAACACGCATCTTGGGTTTGGCGCCGCTTATTTTATCTCTAAGCCACGGGAGAACCATTCCACCGAAGTTGGAACCACCGCCGACGCAACCTATAAGTATATCCGGATAATCGTCAGCCTTTTCCATTTGTAATCTGGCTTCCTCTCCGATAATCGTCTGGTGTAAGAGAACGTGATTAAGAACGCTGCCTAGGGAATAATGGGTGTCATCGCGGGAAACAGCATCCTCAACGGCTTCACTGATAGCCAGCCCCAGGCTACCATTACAATTGGGGTCTTTAGCCAGCATATCTCTTCCAGCTTTAGTATCGGGGCTGGGGCTGGGTACGCAGGTGGCGCCCCATGTTTCCATCAGGATACGACGGTAGGGTTTCTGGTTGTAGCTGATTTTGACCATATAAACCTTGCATTCCAGGTCAAAAAACTTGCAGCCCATAGCGATTGCACTTCCCCACTGACCGGCGCCGGTTTCAGTTGAGATGCGTTTAATACCCTCTTTTTTATTGTAATATGCCTGGGCAACTGCTGTATTTAGTTTGTGGCTGCCCGCCTGACTGGTGCCCTCGTATTTATAGTAAATTTTGGCAGATGTATCCAGTGCTTTCTCCAGGCGATATGCCCGGTGTAGAATAGAAGGTCTAAAAGTGTGATAAATTTCTTGGACTTCGTCGGGAATTTCAATATACCGCTCCGGGCTGTATTCCTGCATAATAAGTGCCATCGGAAATAGCGGGGCTAAATCGGGAGGAGTCAGGGGGTTGCCCGTTCCTGGATGTAATGCATCCGGCAAAGGTTCGGGCAAGTCCGGCAGAATATTATACCATTTTGTCGGCATGTCCTTTTGGTCAAGAAAATACATTGCTCTTTTCATTTTTTTGTCCTTCCTCTTTTAATTTATTTAATAATTTCAGTTAATGCCCTATAAAATAAAAAAACCTTCAACCTCGAAAGGTTGAAGGGGCATAAGGTTCACCTCTGCGGTGCCACCCTTCTTAATCTCCTGCTTTTCTATACAGAAGATCATCTCTTTAGATACCGAGTAATCATGAGTATCATGGGATTTGATAACGCTTCCTTTGCGGTTACACCTACTAACCTTATCCAACAGCGGCATTCGGCTCACGGCTCCCAAGTCCATTCGATCCCTGCGCCAGCATCGGCTCACACCTTATCCGACTCTCTGCGCTTCGCTGGAAACCTACTAGTCTTGTTCACAACCTTTATGTATTAAATTAGAGACACTATAGACAAAATGGAAATATTTGTCAACTAATCTAAATATGGGCCTGTCGGTGATAAAGCTCCGCTATGGTAACACCTTCCTCGCCTTCCCGGTATTCCCCCAGCCTGTAAAATTTTACAAGAGGATGTTTGGATAATCTTTCGTGAACTACCTGTCGCAGTATTCCGGTACCCTTACCATGAACTATCTTGATCCTGATAATGCCTGCCATGAAGGCATCATTCAAGTATTTATCCAGCTTGGATAGGGCTTCATCTATGGTCATCCTGCGGATGTAAACCTCATCGTGTATCTGCGGCGCAATATTGGATCTTTCTTCTTTGCTCAAAGGACAACCCCTAAGAATGATTTTATATTATAACATGTATCAAATAAAATTATTTTAGTTAGAAAAAATCATGTTGAAAATTAATGAAAGCTATAATATTTTGAAAATACAATAAAATAGGAGAGAGAAATATAAACATTGAGCTGTTCGCGAGCTTCGTGTTGCTATTTATTTTTTAGAGCATTATGATAAGAATAATGGAATATTTAAGGGGGTGCTTCATGATGTGGGATAACAGCATAGGTTTGGTGTGGTTGTTCAACTTGTTTATAATGGTAGTTTTTTGGGGCGGTATTTTAGCCCTGGTAATCTGGCTGATCATTAAACTTGCCAGAGGAGGCAGTAGTATTACCAGGAGTAATAATGCGCTGGATATAGCCAAAGAGAGATACGCCAAAGGCGAAATATCCAGGGAAGAATTCGAACAAATAAAGAAAGATTTGACCTGATATAGATATGGTAGATTATAAATGCAAAAAGATACGACACAGAAAAGAAATATAAGTACTAATATTAAAATAGCCGGAATGTCCTGCGCCAATTGTGCAGATACAATAGAAAGAAATCTGGCTAAACTGGATGGCATATATTCGGCCACTGTCAATTTTGCCTCGGAAAAAGCCTATGTCGTATATGACCCTGAGAAACTAAGTTTGTCTAAGATTACGCATACTATTTCGGAGTCGGGTTTTAAACCCGTAACGGATAAATCTATATTTTCAGTAGTTGGTATGTCTTGTGCTTCTTGCGTCGCACGAATAGAAAAAGCTGTTCAGGTAGTCCCTGGAGTAGTTTCGGTCAATGTGAACCTGGCAACCGGCAAAGCTACCGTTGAATATATTGAGGGGACTGAAATCTCCGCTATAAAAAAGGCGGTCAGGGAGGCTGGATATGAAGTAGAGTCGGATGTGACGACCCCGGAAGACGTTACTGTTAGTGCCAATCGTGAGATAAAAGCCTTGAAAATTCGTTTGATAGTGGCGGCGATACTCGGGGTAACTGTGTTGTTTTTAAGTTTTCTCCCGCCTTTTCTGTTTAAATCTTATCTGTTATGGATATTGGCTACGCCGGTGCAGTTCTGGGCGGGTTTAAGGTTTTACAAAGGGACGTGGGTGGCGCTCAAACATAAAACCGCCGATATGAACACCCTTATTGCCGTCGGTACTTCTGCAGCTTATTTTTATAGTGTGATTGCCGTACTGTTCCCGTCGTTTTTTATCAGTGGTGTAATCGAACCCAATCTGTATTTCGATACTTCATCGGTGATCATCGTTTTGGTGTTACTGGGGCGATTCTTAGAAGCCCTGGCCAAAGGACAAACATCGGCTGCTATAAAGAAATTGATCGGTCTTAAGCCAAAAATGGCAGTAATTATCCGGGATGGACAGGAGCATCAAATTCCCGTAGATGATGTTACGGTTGGGGATATTATACTGGTGCGCCCCGGTGGTAGTGTGCCGGTTGATGGCATAATCCGACAGGGGTATTCGACTATCGATGAATCCATTATTACGGGAGAAAGCATCCCCGTCGAGAAGAAAGCAGGGGATGAGGTTATAGGTGCATCCATCAACCGCACGGGGAGTTTTCGTTTCGAGGTGACTCGGGTTGGCGCGAATACTATTCTTTCTCGAATTGTAAAGATGGTTGAGGAGGCGCAGGGGTCGAAAGCCCCAATACAAAGGCTGGTAGATATTATTGCCAGCTATTTCGTGTCGGTGGTAATTATTATCGCTCTAATTACCTTTGTAATCTGGTATTTTGCCGGACCTCCGCCGGCGGTTACCTATGCCTTTCTCAATTTTGTGGCTGTGCTTATAATCGCCTGCCCGTGCGCTCTGGGACTGGCAACACCCACAGCTATCATAGTAGGCACCGGAAAGGGGGCTGAAAACGGCATCCTGATAAAAAATGCGGAAATACTGGAAAAAGCTCACCGGGTAGATAAGATATTACTGGATAAGACGGGAACGCTTACAATTGGTGCACCGAAGGTGACCGAAATTTTATCTGCAGGCCGGTTAACACCTGCTGAAATCCTTCAAATAGCAGCTTCTGCCGAAAGCGGATCTGAACATCCTCTCGGTGAAGCTATAGTCAATGAGGCTAAAGATAAGGGTTATGAGGTATCCCATGTAACCGCATTCAATGCTATACCCGGACATGGCATAGAAGCAAGGATGGACGATAAAAATATCCTGCTGGGAAATCTGAAATTGATGAAAGATAGGAATATTGTCCTGAATGGATTGGATGAAAAGGCTCTAATCCTCTGGGAAGAAGGCAAAACAGTTATGTTTCTTGCTCTGGATGAAAATATGGCGGGAATAATTGCATTATCGGATACCATTAAACCGGGAGCCCGTGAGGTAGTTAATAGATTACATGATATGGGGATCGGTTTGATAATGCTTACCGGCGATAACCGCAGGACTGCTGAGGCTATAGCGAGACAGGCGGGTGTTGATGATGTGTTGTATGAGATATTACCTGGGCACAAGGCTGAGGAAGTAAAGAGACTGCAGCAGGATGGCAATATAGTGGCGATGGTGGGGGATGGTATAAATGATGCTCCGGCTCTTGCGCAGGCGGATATAGGCATTGCTATCGGCACCGGTACCGATGTAGCCATGGAAACAGGGGATATTACACTGATAAGCGGTGATTTATATGGAATTACAGCTGCTATTGATTTAAGCAAGCGAACAATGAGAACTATCAAGCATAATCTATTCTG
>JAQTVR010000008.1 GCA_028706995.1 Dehalococcoidales bacterium | reverse complement strand
CGTGCATTGGAAACCCTGTCCCGTATCTTTTCTGATCTTTCTCCCAGCCTATCGTCAGATAGCTTTTCATAATTTATGTGAGGAACCTCGATGAAAATATCTATGCGGTCGAGAAACGGCCCGCTGATACGTTTCTGATAGCGTGAAACCAACCCCGGATTACAGGTACACTGGCGATAGGGGTCTCCATAATAACCGCAGGGGCAGGGGTTCATCGCCCCTACCAGCATAAAGTTAGCGGGGAATGTAAGACTTCCCCTGGCACGGCTGATGGTAACGATCTTATCTTCGAGTGGCTGTCTTAAAATCTCCAGCAGAGATTGCCCGAACTCGGGTAACTCGTCTAAAAATAGTACACCCCGGTGACTTAAACTGATCTCTCCGGGTTTAGGCCAGTGTCCTCCGCCGACTAAACCGGCTCCCGAGATAGTATAATGAGGGGCGCGGAAAGGGCGGTTGCGTATCAGCGGCGTGTCTTGTGGCAGTAATCCACTGGCACTATAAATTTGTGTAACCTCAAGTGCTTCTTTATTAGTCATCGGAGGTAAAATTCCCGGCAATGAACGTGCCAGTAATGTTTTACCGCTGCCGGGTGGTCCGAACATCACAATATTATGTGCGCCTGCCGCGGCAACTTCCATAGCTCTTTTCACGTGCTCCTGTCCCTTTATATTAGCAAAATCCACGAAAGTTACAGCGTTATCTGTAGCAGGCAGTGCCGATTCGGCAGGAGTATGATCAGGAGCAGGGATATCCCCGCGCATAAAACTTGACAGTTGAGCCAGTGAAAAGAATGAAAGTATTTTGGCACCCTGCACCAGCGAAGCCTCTTTATAATCTGCTTCGGGCACTACTACATCAGTAAAACCGTTTCGATGTGCCAGTGCCACCATAGATAATACTCCGTTGGTGTGTCGAAGTCCCCCGTCTAGGGACAGCTCTCCCAAAAAGAGCGTACCGGATGTATCGAACTGAAGCTGTTGCGAGCTAAGTAGAATTCCGATAGCAATCGGTAAATCGTAGGCTGGTCCAGCCTTTTTAAGGTCAGCCGGTGCCAGGTTGGCAACGATATGCTTCATCGGGAATATATAACCGGAATTACGAATGGCAGAACGTACACGTTCCTTGGCTTCCTGTACGGCGGTATCTGGTAATCCTACGATAATGAAGGATGGCAGTCCCGGGGAGATATCCACTTCTACCTCGACAATAGCTCCCTCAAGCCCTATCAGTGCACAGCTTATTACTTTGGCTAACATTGCCTCTATGTTAGCGAAAAGACTTATATCATGTCAATTGTCAATTATTCTATTCGTGGAGAATACGCTTTGGAGCATTTGAGAACGGTTGAAGTGGGGCGAATGGAGGGATTTGAACCCTCGATATCCAGGGCCACAACCTGGCGCCTTAGACCACTGGGCTACATCCGCCACGAATAACAATTAATTATAGCTTAAAGAAGCCATGTCTTTCAATTCTAATTAATAACGCCCCTTTAATCATTCTTGGTTGTTACCCAAAATACAATGTTCAGCGACGCTATGGTTCGACAGGCTCACATATAGAGTTGTTGCGAGGAATCCCGATTCCCATACTCCAAATCGGGATGACGCGGCAATATCATAAATTCTAATGTGATTACGCAATGTAGTGATAGCTTCACAGCCTTCGGCTGTTTCTTAATGACAATAGGGCTTGAGCTTGTCGAAGGATTTCAGTGGAAACGACCGCTAACCATGATTGATAAGAGCCTTGATTGTATCTTACAAGCATCACGCATGGGATTATGCTATAATTTATGAACAGTCATTAGCATGTTCACTTTCGGCGGGGGAAAAAATAATTGTATGATGCCATAATTGTTGGAGGAGGTCCGGTAGGCAGTTATATTGCTAAAGGCCTTGCACAGGCAGGTTACAGGGTAGAAGTACTTGAAAAGACCACAAAGAACAATAATAAGATATGCTGCACTGGCATAATAAGCAAGAAATGCTATGACTCTTTCCTCAGAGATAAAACCCTGGTTTTAAAAAATGGCAGGAGTGCTAAAGTTTATTCACCCTCAGGAAAAGTAATAGAACTAAATCATGACAAAGACCAGGCATGTATTATAGATAGAAACACTCTGGATTTATCTATTGCAAATGATGCTATAGCTGCCGGAGCGGAATACTATTTAAACTGCATGGTTACCAATATTAAAATACAGGATAAAAGCGCAAGGGTAGAATTTTCCAGGGACAACGAATCTTTTTTCTCAGAAGCAAAAACGGTTGTAATTGCCACCGGTTTCGGTTCAAAGCTGGTAGAAAAAGCAGGGTTAGGCAAGGTCAATAACTTTACTATAGGCACGCAGATAGAATTAAATCATAAAAATATAAATGATATCGAGATATATACCGGACGGGGAATCGCACCCGGCTTTTTTGGCTGGCTCGTCCCGGTTACACCTGAAAAAGCCCTGGTAGGGCTGATGACAAAAAGAACCCCCGATGTCTATATGAAGAGATTGCTGTCCTTACTTAAAGACCAGGGGAAAATAGATGTAAACCAGGATACCCCATCGTATCGAGGTATAACCCTTGAATCTCCGAAGAGAACCTATGGAGAACGCTTGATTGTAGTGGGGGATGCGGCAGGACAGGTAAAACCACTTACTGGTGGGGGAATATATTTTGGGCTGATATGCGCAGAGATAGCTATCAATAGTTTAAAAAAAGCGCTGGAAAACGATGATTTTTCAGCCAAGTCTCTCTCAACATATGAAAAGGGTTGGAAAAGTAAGCTGGGAAGGGAACTGAGTATATGCCGGTGGGCTCACAAATTATATACCAAACTTGATGACCGGCAAATTGATAAAATGTTCAACATAAAAACTAAACTTGCTATCGATAAAGCCTTGCTTGAATCCGGTGACATCGACTTCGATTATCACAGCGGGATGATATTCAAACTACTCGGATTTAAAACGCTTTTCGAGATACTTTCTATCATAAGACCTTCTCAATGGAATTAATATGTAAAATAATATGGGGTGTGAATGGATAACAACAATGACAACGGGATGAAAATTTGTGATGCGGCCAGTTGTTTCGTCGAGAGAACATCCGTAGAAGATGAGGGAGTCTATCAACAGGCTCTTAGCCATTTGGTTCGCTGGTTTGGCAAGGAGCGTATTATTTGTGAGATTATGCCTCCTGAAATAGCTAACTATGCCGATAGGTTATTGGTTTCAGATGCGGAATATCTCCGTAAACTTGAGATTGTAAAGGCGTTTCTTAAGCATGCAAAAAAAGAAGGCTGGCTTAAGAGTAATCTAGAGATACATCTCAAGATTAAAAAAAGCAAAGCTAAGGCGAATAACGGTGTAAAAAAAGATACAATCCAAAGGATATCTTTAACCCGAGAGGGTTATGATAAGGTTAAAAAAGAGCTTGAGGAACTAAAGAAAAAGCGGCCTCAGGCTATAGAAGAAGTAACTAAAGCAGCCGCTGATAAGGATTTTCGTGAAAATGCACCGCTCGATGCTGCCAGGGAAAGGCTCAGTCACCTGGAAGGTAAAATTCTCGAATTACAGGAGTTATTAAAGAAAGCGGAAATAATTGATGAATATTCCACTGATTTAGAGAAGGCAGGTATTGGTGATAGTATCATACTCATCGATTTACAAAATAAAGAACAAATTGAATATACCCTGGTAAGTTCGAGGGAGTTCGATCCGTCTAAAGGAAAGATATCCGGGTCTTCCCCGCTGGGTAAAGCTATTCTCGGGAAATGCAGCGGCGAAACACTGGAAATCATAGTACCTGCGGGAAAGTTATGCTATAAAATCGAGAAAATAGAGCATACTATCGCGAAGCATAGAAAAAATAGATAAAAATATATTGACACTTTCAGGACAACAGTATAATCTAATATTCGAAAAAAATATTAGAAAATAACGGAGGGAAAACGAATGAGCAATACCGGAAGCGGGTTACAGGAAAACGTCGCAGCTCTATTATATGCTATATCCTCGGATGGGTAACAGGCCTGATATTTTATCTAATTGAAACAGAAAATAAGTTCGTCAGGTTCCACGCAGTCCAGTCCATAATCGTTTTTGGGTCATTGACCATTCTTAGTATTATATTTAACTGGTTTCCGTTCTGGTGGATACTCTGGCCGATAATCAGTATTCTGGGTTTTATACTCTGGATAGTCTTAATAGTAAAAGCCTACCAGGGAATTAAATATAAACTACCGGTGATAGGTGATATCGCCGAAAAATGGGCGGATAAACCTGTTCAAAGCTAGTTTGTATCTTAAATAATTATGAAATAAGAAGTTCAATTTCATCCGCTCCAATTAATGAGTAGAGGTTATTGTTTTTTAATATGTCCGATGTTATTCCAGGAGAAAGACCGAAATGATACCTGTAGTCTCTTTTGTCGGCAGACATAATTCGGGTAAAACAACCTTTTTAGAAAAGGTCATTAAAGGCTTTAAATCAAGGGGTTACTCTGTAGCTGTAATAAAACACCATAAAAATAATTTTGAAATCGATACCCCGGGAAAAGACACTTGGCGCATTGCCCAGGCGGGCAGCGACGTAGTTATTATTTCATCACCTGAAAAAATGGCAATGATCAAGAAGACTAAAGTGGAATTGACACTCGACCAACTAAAGGAAATAGCCCGGGAAGGCGTGGATATAGTCATTTCAGAAGGTTATAAATATGACAATAAGCCTAAAATAGAAGTATTCCGCTCCGAGGTCAGTGATAAGATTCTGAGTGATGAAAAAGACCTTATTGCCCTGGTTACCGACCGTAGATTTGAAATAGACGTTCCACAGTTTTCTCTCGAGGATGCCGATGGCATCGTAGAGTTTATAATAAGCAACTTCTTAAAAAAACCGGAGGAAACTGAAGTCACCTTGACCGTAAACGGAAATCCGATAGAGATGGAACCTTTCATACAGGATATGTTCATAAATGCAGTTAGCGGATTAGTGGCGGCTTTGCACGGTACGCAAAATGCCAAAGAGATCAAGATAACCGTTCGCCGCCCGTAACTAGTTATATATGAGGAAGAGAAATGCCTGTTGCTATAAGCGCCATATTGCTTGCCGGTGGTAAAAGCTTACGACTCGGCATGGACAAAGCCAGGGTGAAGCTGCATGGCGAATGTATACTTATACAGAATATAGTCGAAAAATTATCTGCCATCAGCGACGACGTGGTGATATCGACCAATGGCAGGCGTTATGAGGATATAACAGCGCCTGTAAGGTGGGCGGTAGATGTAACACCCGGTGCCGGTTCGTTGATGGGGTTATATTCTGGGTTGCTGGCAGCAAGATACGATTATGCAATTGTCGTTGCCTGCGATATGCCCTTTATCAATATAGATCTCTTGAAATATATGATAGCGATGCCACGCGATTATGATGCCCTGCTTCCAAAAGTCGGCGAAACATCCGAGCCTCTCCACTCCATATACTCAAAAAAATGCCTGCCGGCAATTGAAAAATCATTGCAGGCAGGACGTCTAAAAATAACCGGTTTTTTAAATGACGTCAAGGTTAAATATATCCCGGAGAATATCATACAAAGGTATGATCCGGAACATCATTCCTTCTTTAATGTAAACACGCCGGAACAGCTAAAGGAAGCTCAAACTATCTTCGGGAAAAAGAATTCGGGATCCTAGAAAAGCTCCTTCTCACTGGCTTCAACGGCTTTTTTTAATTCTGCATTAAGCAGGGCTGGCAGTCCCTGTATATCGACATTCAAAAAACCACGTACAATAGTGGCAGTTGCTTCATCCCGCGTCAATCCCCTTGCCATGAGATATTCGACTTCTTCTTCGGCAATCTTGCCAATAGCTGCCTCGTGAGAAAGGTCGATACCCGCGAGATTTCCCTTGAGCTCCGGGATGGCATGAATAGTGCCGGAATCGCCCATTATCAAGCCGCGGCACTCAAGATGTCCCTTAACATCGGGTTCATTGCCTTCAATATACCCCCTGGCGATAATATCTCCGCCGGTAGTTATGGTGCGGGAGACTATCTCCGTCTTAGCCCCTTTCCCATTCAGTAATACCCTTGAGCCGATATCCATACTGGAGCCGGGCGGAGCGACTATAACACTATTAAATCTGGCTGTAGCATTCTCCCCGATACATTTAGCTGTGGGGTTCAGTTGCAATGATTCAACCGGTTTCATTACGACATAATTGTTAAGGAGTAATCCGTTGTCCTCGATTATAATACCGGTTCGCGGACGTACCCCCATTCCCAGTGTCCAGTTGTGTATCATGGTAAAGGTTACTTTGGCGCCTTTCTTGATGAAAAACTCCGAAACCCCGATATGTAAACCTCGTTCATTGTGCAGTGAAGTGGTACACCCTGTGATGATATGAAGTTCGGAGCCTTCCTCGGCAATAATAATGTTATGCACATCCTGGATAGCACCCGCTTTGTTCAAATATAGACATGCCTGTATCGGGTAGACGGTTTTAGCCCCCGGTAAAGCCCTTATAAAATAACCATCTGCTTCATGAAGTTCGACATGGGCGGTATATTTATCCGCGTCTACGGAGACGGCTTACCACCAGTAGTCTCCAAACCAGTCGTACTTTTCCTTAGCCTGGCTGATAGCCATGACTTCTACGCCCTCTTGTTTAGTAGAGTAGTGAACAGGGGTGTTATCAATCTGAATATAAGTACCTGTCCTCTGGCTGGGGTTGTCTATCATAACGCCTGTTGACAGCATCTTCTCCTTATCTGTAACACAGAGCCTGGAAGGGTCGATATTTGATGGTTTTTCAGTTTCCTGGCTTATATATTTAGCCAGTTCTAAATCTTTGCCTAAAGCAGCGACTTTATTTTCGGCAGCCCTGGCTTTTTCTATGTTGGATTTGTTTATTTTCTCAGGCATTTAACACACTCCCGATAGCCTTTCTCTTTGATGTTGTTGAGCATGTCCAGAGGTTCCCCTTCACAGATAATATTTCCCTCGAACATGACATATCCGGTACGGGCGTTAACATAGTTTAAGATATGACCGGTGTGAGTAATAATTAGTCCGCCGTTCGTTCGCTCGCGTATAGGGTGGACTTTACCCAGTAAATCGTTAATCAGGGAACCAATAAGGACAATATTTTCCAGGTCGACGCCGGATTCAGGTTCATCTAGAAGGATCAGGTCCGGGGATTGAGCCAGCAGTTGCAGGAGCTCCGAACGCTTTATCTCCCCGCCGGAAAAACCATAGTTTATATCACGGTTAAGGAAATCTGTCATATTGGCCTGTTCCGCTAATCGTTCTATTACTTTTTCGTTATTGCTCTGGTTCAAACAGGCAGCCACCATATCACGTGTTTTGACACCCCTGACCACCGGCGGACGCTGGAACAGGATACCGATACCTAGTCGTGCACGCTCATCTACCGGCATATGAGTTATATCTATGCCCTTAAATAGGATTTTTCCGTGGGCTACTTTATATCTTGGAAATCCCATGATGGTCATTAACAGTGTGGTTTTACCGCCGCCGTTGGGTCCGAATATTACCTGTGTTTCGCCCGACGGGATGCTGAGGCTCACATTATGCAGAATTTCCTTGTCATCTACGCTAACGACTAATTCTTCAATATCCAATAAATTTTCTTTTTCAGAGTCCAATAGATTTAACCCCCTCTCTTTAAGATTCTAAATTGATTATCCGGTTTATGAAAGAAGGGAATTTGTGTTCTTTCAATACGATAACATTATATCATCTATAAGCCTGATGGCAAATTGAAATTTTATATAGTCGTAAGGTCTAAGAGGGTAGATTTAGGCGCCTTTGCGTAGTGTCAGAGAGGCCAAAACCGAGGTCAGTACAGCAAAACCTGCCAGAATCACCAGTTCCAGCCATACGTCATACAGGTTAGCACCGTAGAGCATAATATCCCTGAGGCCGTCTACAGCGTAAGTAAGGGGCAGTACGACTGACAACCATTGCAGGTAATCGGGCATTTGTTCCACGGGCCATATGACGCCGCACAGGAATATCTGCGGGATTATTATTAGCGGTATGAACTGGACCATCTGGAATTCATTTCGTGCAAATGTAGAGGTAAAGATACCCAGTGTCACAGCGCCAGTAATAACTATCACCTGGAAAACCAGGATCTGCCACAGGTCTCCGTAAAAATTGATTCCCAGCACATAAATAGTGAAAAGCACGATGATCAGTGTCTGTGTTAGGGCAAAGATGAAAAATCCCAGAAGATATCCGATAACTATATTCATCCGCACCACAGGGGACACCATCAGGCGTTCCATTGTGCCCTGGGAGCGTTCCCTCAAGAAACTGATGCCTGTCAGTAAAAAGCTGAAGAACAGCGCCAGTGTTGCCAGCATCGCCGGGGCGATATAATCCAGTACTCCCTGGTCGGGGAAACTCAAACCGATTAAAGTCATTACCACAAGCGGCACAACTATTATCATGCCCAGTGTTCTGCGGTCGCGGATAATCTGTTTGGCAACCCGTCCTGCTATGTGAAGGGTGTTGCTAGCCATCTATTTTATCCTCCCTGTGAATAAAATAGAGGAAAGCATCTTCCAGCGTAGAATCCGTTTTGCCTGTTGCCTGCTTTATCTCCAACGGGATTCCCTGTGCAATAACTTTGCCCTGTCGTATGAAAGCAAGCTGGTTGCAGTGAGCGGCATCATCCATGGTGTGGCTGGATATTATTATGGTCGTTCCCTGTTCATTTAATGAAGCAAAGTATTTCCAGAAAGTAACCCTGAGTTCCGGATCAAGCCCTACTGTCGGTTCGTCCAGGAGTAGTAACGGCGGATTATGAACGATAGCACATGCGAGGCTGACTCGCTGCCTCATACCGCCGCTGAGGTTTTGAACCGGATCTTTACGGCGTTCCCACAGATCCACCAGTTTAATGACCTCTTCCACGCGCTGATTTCTTTTCTTACTATTATTCAGCCCGTATATACTGGCAAAGAAGTTTAAGTTATCCATGACGGATAGCTCAAGATATAAAGAATGCAGTTGCGGCATATATCCTATGAGATGAGAGGTTTTTCGGGAAATACTGTGTCCTAAAAGCGAGATATTCCCGCTTTTAGGTTTGAGCAGCCCGACTATAAGCCTGATGAGAGTGGTCTTTCCGGCACCGTTAGGCCCTAAAAGCCCGAAGCTAATGCCCGCAGGTATATCCAGTGATAATCCATCGACAGCTTTAATCTTGTTAAAGTTATAGGATACATTTTTTACTTCGATGGCTATTTCAGTCGGACAATTTATCATTACAGTAAAAATAATGGAAATTAAAGATATTGTCAATAATAAATTGGTAAAAATTTCGGTGAGTTTTTAAATAATTTTGTGGAATCAGTCTTTATTCTGGGCAAGCCATTCCATGACAATTCCTTATATCTGCCTGTTTAATTAATCCGTCGTTGCGAGAAGCCCCGACTCCTTTTACTCCTAATCGGGGCGACGAAGCAATCTAAAACTGTGCGCTTTACTGGGCGTTACTAAGCATCCAGGAAGGGAATTTGAGCGTGGCTTACTGGTTGGCAGTTGCCGGAAGCGGCTATTTCGCTTTCCATACGGCGGTTTTAGATATAGTTATATGGCCGGCGCTGTACTGTAAATAAGTTAGTGGCGCGCCTAGAGGGATTCGAACCCACGACACCCGGTTTCGAAGACCGATGCTCTATCCACTGAGCTATAGGCGCATTGCAGATTATGTTTATTATACTTTGCGATAAGGGTAGCGTCAAAGTACTGGGTGAAGTAAATTCCGGTTTAAGATTAATGAATCTCACCTATTAAACAATGTGCAAATATTAAGTAAATGAAACTGCATCCATCTCTCTTATAGTAGTTGCTAAGTGGGGTTTTATACAGGTTAATAAGTAAAATGTAATAAAGGTCAAGTACGGTTACTGATTATAAAAATTTAAATTCTCAAATAGATAAGCGTGGTTAAGTCACATTTATTGTCAAATTTTTGGGTGTATCCTATTTCTGTTATAATGGTATTATCTCTGAAAGAGGTTTTACTGATTGAAAATAAATATTAAACGTAGTTTTATAATTTACATAGTCATAGCCGCCGTTGCGATAAGTTTCTTCTTTTTCTCCTCGAAAGGCGAACCACAACCGGAAGATATTTCTTTCAGCCAGTTGATTGTCTGGTCTCAGGATAACATCATCGAAGAAATAGTTGTTGATGGTGACATGCTTACCATTACAGACAAAAACGGGAAACAGTTTAAGACTGCCAAAGAAGAGGGTGTCAGTATTTATGAAATACCCAATTTAAATCTGGATGGAGTGACGGTAGATATTAACCCGGGCGGAGTCAACTGGGGTGGTATCTTCATTAATTTCCTGCCCTTGCTTCTTTTTGGTGGCCTGTTGTTCTTCCTTTTAAGCCAGGCAAAGGGGGCTAATAGCCAGGCAATGAGCTTCGGTCGCAGCAAGGCTCGTCTGTTTTCGGCTGTAAAGCCTTCTGTAACCTTCAGCGATGTAGCCGGTGCAGATGAAGCCAAGCAGGAAATGCACGAAATTGTAGAGTTCTTAAAGAGCCGTGAAAAATTCCAGTCACTGGGTGCCAGGGTGCCTAAAGGTGTACTCCTGGTAGGGTCTCCAGGAACGGGTAAAACTCTACTTGCTAAAGCTATTGCAGGTGAAGCCGGAGTACCCTTCTTTTCTATAAGTGGTAGTGAATTTGTCGAGATGTTTGTAGGCGTGGGTGCTTCCAGAGTTCGCGACCTTTTTGAACAGGCCAAACGCAATGCTCCTTCCTTGATATTCATAGATGAAATTGACGCAGTCGGCCGCCAGCGTGGTGCCGGAGTTGGTGGTGGGAATGATGAACGAGAGCAAACCTTAAACCAGATACTGGTAGAAATGGACGGCTTTGATACCAATACCAGTGTCATTATAATTGCAGCTACTAACCGCCCGGACATCCTGGATGCTGCCCTGCTAAGACCGGGTCGCTTTGACCGTAGAATCATGCTTGATATGCCGGATATCAATGGCAGGCTGGCAATACTAAAAATCCATGCCACCGGCAAACCCCTTGCTAAAGATGTTAACCTTGAATCAATAGCCAAACAAACCATAGGTTTCTCAGGAGCTGATTTGGCTAATCTGGTAAATGAAGCCGCCATCCTTGCAGCCAGGCGCAACAAGAAAAATATAGGCAGCAAAGAGCTCGAAGAATCTATTGACCGGGTAATTGCCGGCCCGGAACGCAAGAGCCGGCGCATCAGTGCCAAGGAAAAAGAAATCATTGCCTACCACGAAGCCGGACATGCACTGGTAGCCCGTTTGTTACCCCATGCCGACCCTGTTCATAAAATCTCGGTAGTTGCCCGCGGCATAAGCTTGGGGCATACCCGGCAGTTGCCGGCCGAAGACCGCTATCTTGAAACTTACTCTCAGTATAAAGACCGCCTGGCAACCCTGATGGGTGGCAGGGTAGCTGAAGAGATTATGTTCAATGAAATGTCTACCGGAGCTTCAAACGACATTAAAGTGTCAACTAACTTGGCTCTGAAAATGGTGACTCAGTACGGAATGAGTTCCAAACTGGGGCCCCGCACCTATGGCGACCGGCACGATATGATTTTCCTTGGCCGTGAAATAACCGAGCAAAGAGACTATGGCGATAAAATTGCCGATTCTATTGACGAAGAAGTGAACGCCATTATCATGGAAGCTTATGAAACTGCCAAACATATCCTTACAGAGCACCGGGACAGGCTGATTCACATCTCCAACCTGTTATTAGAGAAGGAAGGCCTGGAGGGTAAGGAAATGGAAAAAGCCTTCAACGAACCTTTAAATGGCAAAAAGACAGTTGCAACGGCAAAGAAGACTGCAAAAGAGAAAAATATAGACTCTTTGCCCTCTCAAGCCAAGACAAAGCAGCCTTCTACTGTTGCTAAAAAATCAAAACTAAAATAATAACAGTGACCGCTTGTGCCGGCATTTTAACAGAACGCCTAGTTACGCCTTTTAATCATTAAATCAGCCAAGGCATAGAGGGATTCAGTGCTCGGGCTCGACGGCAGAAGGTCCAAATCTTTGCAAGCAGCCCGGCTGTAGTCTTGAGCTACCTTCAAGCACTCTTCAAGTATTGAAGTATTGTTTATTAAATCAATCGCTTCTGCCACATTTTGCTTGCTATCACCCTGACCTTCAAAGAGGCGCAGAACGGGGTTATCACCGGGATAGTACTCCAAAATCTTAAGAGATGGCAACGTAAGAATGCCCTGTAAAAGATCTGAACCAACGGGCTTGCCCAGCTCTTCTTCAGTGCCAATAAAATCCAGCACATCATCCATAATCTGAAATGCAATCCCCAGATTAAGCCCATAATTTTTCAATATTTGTACTGATTCTTCAGGTGCGTCACTTAGAATTGCACCTGACTCAGTTGATATCGAAAAAAGAGAAGCGGTTTTATCTATAATTCTCCTCAAATACTGGTTGAAGTCCTGGTCCAGCCTATACAAACTGAACCCCTGCCGTAATTCGCCCATAGAAATACTTCCCAGCCCTCCGGCAACAAGCTTAACAGCACGAATACTCTCAGTGTCAGCCACAAACTCAGCAGCGCGCGCAAACATAAAATCCCCAAGCACAATAGCTTTATCGGTTCCCCAAATCGAGTTAATAGTCGGGCGGCCACGGCGCGTTTTTGCTTTATCAATAGCATCATCATGCACTAGGGTGGAAATGTGCAAGAGTTCAACCCCTGTAGCCATTGCTAATATTTTTTGTTCGTTATAATTATAAAAATTACCGGCATGCAAAACCAGCCTCAGCCTTAACAGCTTGCCCCCACCGAGTATCTGCCTCAACATCTGGCCGGTTTCAGGAAAACTGACCGCTGCTTCATCCGAAATTCCTGTAAGCATTGTCTTGACCTTTTCAACGTTTCCGCTTATAGGCTCATATATTGGTTCTGTCATTTTACTCCCTGTTATTTGTCTAAACGGCTAGTTTCTTGTTCTACTACTGAATCATCCAGCTTCACGAAAAGCGGTTTCGGCGATTCCATTTTTTGTCCCGGTTTAAGTTCATTCATCTTCCAGCCACAATCTTCTATTTTGCCAGAATACCCAAGATAGTAATGAAGTTTCTGAGAGCTAAATGGCAGGAAAGGATACAGCATGGTTTTTAAGGTTATGTCCCAATTCTCCTGTAAAAACTCCTGGTCTGGATATCTCCAATATTAAACATTCTACACCGCCACCAGCTCTTTTTCAATCATTTGGCTCAGCTCACCAAAAGCCTCTCGTCTCAAGAGTTCTAATTCAAACCAGATGTCAGGGGGCACCCTGACACCCTTCCAGGTTCGCGAAGCTGTTATCAGCGTGGCATAGAGCAGCCTCAGTCCGGCAGTCTCGGTAGGGAAACGAGGAATTATCTTGGGTCCTTCTTATATACTATCAAAAAAATATGATTCCCCTAGGATCAAGGTAGAAAAAGACTGCATTTCTTTACTGAAGAGTCTATCAAGAGAGGGGGCCCTTGTTTTATAAAGGTCTTAAAATAGATTTTTGCAGATAAAGTGTAATAGCGGGTTAAATATACGGAATCTATCTGACCAGTACCAGGTGAGGGTAGTGCGTAGTGTTGCATAATACAGTTATGTATGTTATAATGTTGCTAAATTGGGGTTGATTTAGAGAGTGGGTTCAAAACCCGCTTTTTTATTGTAAATGGTAATAATAAAATAAAGGAAATACTGGAGGTCTGATTCCTGGATGAAAAGCGATTTTTTACTCGCTATAACTCAACTTTCGGCGGAGAAGAACTTATCGAAGGAGGTGGTACTCGGCGCGGTTGAATCGGCGCTGGTATCGGCTTACAGGAAAGATAATTTTGCCCCAAATCAGGATATTACGGTAAAAATCGATCCTAACAATGGCAGAGTTTTGGTTTGGGCAAAAAAAATGGTAGTGGAAATAGTCTCTGACCCTCGCAGTGAGATAGCCCTGGATGAAGCTAAAAAAATTAACAAAGGTATTAAAGTTGGGGAGGAACTTGTAGTTGAATCTACTCCCAGTAATGCCGGGCGCATAGCGGCTCAGACAGCCAAACAGGTTATTTTACAGCGTTTGCATGAAGCAGAACACAGCGCTATTTATGAAGAATACGCTGATAAACAGGGTGAAGTTATTGCCGGTGTAGTCAGACGTATCGAACCGAAACAGGTATTTATTGACTTGGGCAGGACTGAGGCGATAATGCCTTCCAATGAACAATCAGCTAACGAAAGATATAGAGTAGGCCAGAGGCTCAAGGTTTATCTGGTCGAGGTTGCTCAATCCGCCAGGGGACCCTTGCTTATTGTTTCCCGCTCACATCCGAATTTGCTACGACGTATAATCGAGATAGAAGTCCCCGAAATATACAACGGCACTGTAGAGATAAAGTCAGTTGCCAGGGAAGCCGGTTATCGCAGCAAGGTTGGCGTAATAGCACGACAGGAGAGCATCGATGCCGTTGGTTGCTGTGTTGGATTACGCGGTATCAGGATACAAAATATCGTCAACGAACTTAATGGTGAAAAAATCGATATTGTTAATTGGAGCGCTGATCCTGCTAAATTCATCACCAACGCTATCAGTCCGGCACAGGTAGCCGGAGTTTGCCTGAATGAGAAAGATAATTCTGCGGTTGTGATTATCCCTGATAAACAGCTGTCACTGGCTATCGGTAAAGAAGGCCAAAACGTGAGATTGGCGGTAAAACTTACCGGGTGGCGGATCGACATAAAGAGTGAATCCTCCTTTCTCGAGGAAGAGAAAGCGAAACCCAAACCGGCGCTTGTGGTGGAAGAAGTTGTCTCACCCGTTATTGAAGAGATTATCGCAGAAGAAACGCATGAAATATCGCAGGTTACTGTTTCTACGCAGGGCATTTTAGAAGTACCTGTTGAGCCTGTTGCGGTGATAAGTCGACGAGCAATACGAAAAACTGAGATACGGTTTGCGGAGGATATATTGCCTCCGGCAGAACCGAAACCCATGGCTAAGACTCAAAAGAAGAAAAAGAAAGACGTTCATGGCAAAGTAAGCGCTGAAGATGGTATTAAGTTAAAGAAGAAGAAGCGCGGTTATAATACGTTCCAAGATGATGAAGAATACTTCTAAACATATACCGGTTAGAACCTGTGTCGCCTGTCGACAGGAGAGGCCCAAATGTGATCTCATACGTTTGGTGAAAGTACCCGATGGATATGTTGAAATCGATATGCATGGGAAAAAGCACGGGCGGGGAGCATATTTATGTCCGTCAAGAGAATGCTGGGCAAATGGGTTAACAACAGGGAATCTGGATCGTGTTTTACGTACTGTTGTTACCCCGGAAAATAAAGCGCGATTGATTGAACAGGGAAATAATTATTAAGGATTGAATAGTGGCTGAATTAAAAAAACAGAGCGATGCTGTGAGAGCCAATTATAATAGCAATGATAAAGAAGTTGTCGAAAAAACAATCGAGCTTCCGCATAACATTAGTGTTCGTCAGTTATCTGAAATGCTTAAGGTAACTGTCGTCGATGTCATCAAGCAACTTATGAGAAATGGCATCATGGCGAACATCAATCAGGTAATAGATTATGACGTTGCGGAGAAAGTGGCTGCTGCTAATGGATATAAGGCACAACTGAAAGCACAGGCGATTCGTAAATCCACCAGTGTTATCAGCGAGATTAAAAAGCAGCAGCTTCTAAATGAAGGCGGTAATTTAAAGCCGCGTCCGCCGGTTATTACTATAATGGGGCATGTTGATCATGGCAAAACCAGGCTGCTCGATGCTATCAGGCAGACTAATGTTATGGATACGGAAGCAGGTGGGATTACTCAGCATATCGGCGCCTATCAGGTAGAGATCAACGATCAGAAAATCACTTTCCTGGATACCCCGGGGCATGAAGCCTTTACCGCTATGAGAGCCAGGGGGGCGCAGGTGACCGATATTACTGTGCTGGTAGTAGCCGCCGATGACGGTGTGCAACCGCAGAATCTGGAAGCCATAAGCCATGCTAAGGCTGCCGGAGTGCCTATAGTGGTAGCCATTAATAAAATAGATAAGCCTGAAGCTAATCCGGATATTGTTAAACAGCAACTGGCTGAAGCCGGGCTGGTAGTCGAGGAATGGGGCGGCGACGTTATTGCCATAGGCACATCTGCTAAGTCCAAAATGGGTATTCAAGAACTACTGGAGAACTTGCTCCTGGTAGCCGAAATGGAGAATTTGAGGGCTGATCCTACTCTTCCAGCCAAGGGCGTGGTCATTGAAGCGGAGATGGATAAAAATCGTGGGCCATTAGCGACTATACTGGTGCATGACGGCACATTGAAACCCGGTGATATCGTAGCAGTCGGCTCTACATGGGGGCGTGTTAAAGCTATGTTCAACGATACCGGGAAACAGGTACGAAGGGCAAAACCTTCTACACCGGTTGTCGTTCTTGGATTGCATGATATTGCTCAGGTTGGCGATGCCATGACCGCTGTTAACGATGAACATCAGGCACGGAACATGGTTGAGGAACATCGACTGGAAACAATGGGGCTGGCAAGATCAGCCAATCTATCTAATCTTTTAGACCAGGTTAATGCCGGCAAAGTAAAAGAGTTGAACATCATTTTTAAAGCCGATGTTCAGGGGAGTATAGAACCTATCAGGGCTTCACTGGAAAAGCTGCAAACGGATGAAGTACAGGTTAATATTGTTCATGCCGGCACCGGTAACGTAACGGAAACAGACGTTATGCTGGCGGTTGCCTCTAAGGGGCTGGTAGTTGCCTTTAATACCGGAATAGAGGCAGGGGCGCAGCACACGGCAGAGGTCGAGGGAGTAGATATTCGTAATTACAGGATTATTTATGATATGGTGGACGATGTCGGAAAAGCGCTTAAGGGCATGCTTGAACCTAAAATTATAGAGGTCATAGAAGGGCATGTCGAAGTCAGGAATGTTTTCCCCGGTGGCAAAAAGGGTGGGGTAGCGGGGGCTTATGTTCTTGATGGCAAGATAAGGCGCGGGGCTTCGGTCAGGGTTAAACGGGAGAACAAGGTAGTGGCGGAAACGGTTATCAGTAGCCTTAGACGTTTTAAGGATGATGTCAAAGAAGTAGCTGCAGGTTACGAGTGCGGTATTACCTTGCAGGATTTTGACCAGTTCCAGATCGGTGATATTTTTGAGTGCTATAGCCGGGAAAAGTCTAAATAGGAGACTGATAAATGTCATACCGTATCCAACGGGTGAATCAGCTCATCCGGCAGGAATTAAGTGAATTGCTTTTGCGCCAGATTAAAGACCCGAGACTTGGCAATTTTTTATGTATTAACGAAGTCGAAACCTCCCCGGATCTGAAATCCGCCAAGGTTTATGTCAGTTGTATCTGTACGGAAGAAGAAAAGAAAGATATAATGTCCACCCTGGCGACAGCTTCAGGATATTTACATAAGGAATTATCGAAACGCATCAGGATGCGCTATGTTCCTGCCTTGTTTTTCTATTGGGATGATTCGATAGAAAGAGCCTCTCATATTATGAGTCTTTTAGATAAGGTTGCCAGACCAAAAGAACAGGATTAACCGTGGATGGTATATTCAATATAAATAAACCTTTAGGAAATACTTCTTTTAATATCGTATCTTTAGTTCGACATCTGACCGGAGAACGCCGTGTCGGGCATGCAGGGACTCTGGACCCAATAGCAGGCGGGGTTTTACCGGTTTGCTTTGGACGTGGCACGAGAGTTATAGAATTTCTGATGGATGCCACCAAAACATATAGAGCCGATATCCAGCTTGGCATGTCTACCGATACTTATGATATCGAGGGTAAAATACTTCAAACAAGAGACTCATCCTCTATAACAATGGAAAAAATATTATCTGCGCTGGATTCGTTTAAAGGTCAGATTGAACAGAAACCGCCCATGTACAGCGCTTTGAAACATAACGGGCAGTGCCTGTATGAACTGGCACGCGCCGGTATCACCATAGACAGGGAAATGCGGAAGGCGCAGATCTATAGCCTGAATCTATTGAACTTTACCCCGCCCGTAATCACTATTGAAATGGAGTGCAGCAAGGGTACTTACGTCCGCTCGCTGGCTAACGACCTGGGGGAGATGCTTGGATGTGGGGCATGTATGCAGGGACTTGTACGGATAAAATACGGCCCTTTTAATATCGAAGAAGCTGTATCTGTTGTTGAACTTAAAGAAGCCTTTTGTAATAAAGATTGGCGACGTCTGGTATACCCTATA
>JAQTVR010000007.1 GCA_028706995.1 Dehalococcoidales bacterium | reverse complement strand
GGAAGGCGCAGATCTATAGTCTGAATCTATTGAACTTTACCCCGCCCGTAATCACTATCGAAATGGAGTGCAGCAAGGGTACTTACGTCCGCTCGCTGGCTAACGACCTGGGGGAGATGCTTGGATGCGGGGCATGTATGCAGGGACTTGTACGGATAAAATACGGCCCTTTTAATATCGAAGAAGCTGTATCTGTTGTTGAACTTAAAGAAGCCTTTTGTAATAAAGATTGGCGACGTCTGGTATACCCTATAGATACGGTCATACGACACTGGGCATCGATCACAGTGGGTAATGAGCAGGAAAGAGATATAAAAAACGGTGTTTCCATAATTTTAGAAAATGATTCTATTGCTTGTACTGAAAAATGCCGTGCCTATAGTAATGACGGCTCTTTTTTAGCCATACTCTTTTTCGACCAGGAAACCGGGCTATGGCAGCCTCAAAAGGTTTTTACTTAAAATAACAATATTATTATTGAATAGAATGTTAAGAGCGGTATTTTAAGACCTTGACAACCTGAGTATAAAATAGCTATAGTTCTGTTGATGTTTTTGTCGGAATATCGGGGGCATTCTGGGGGCAAACGGATTTGCTCAGAATAGATAATAAGATGCGGCATGGTATTTTGTACTTGATGTGCCTGATCCGATAAATATAAAAAATATAGACTAATTAATAAATGGCCGGAAAATAGTAAAAAAATAAAAAATTATGCTTTTCCGGAAAGGGGTTAATAACTTGGGCAAAATAAATGTAGCAGTAATCGGAGTTGGCAATTGTTGTTCTTCATTGGTACAGGGCGTTAGTTTCTATAAAAAGGCAAAAGAATGCGATTTTGTGCCTGGATTAATGCATGTCAATCTCGGCGGTTATCACATCAGCGATATAAATTTCGTAGCTGCCTTCGATATCGATAAGAATAAGGTGGGACAGGACCTTGCGAAAGCGATATATACCACGCCTAACAATACATATAAATTCTGTGATGTAGAGCCGTTGGGGGTCAAGGTGGAGAGGGGTATGACTCATGACGGCCTGGGAAAATATCTCTCCCAGATAATCGAGAAGGCACCGGGACCGACAGCCGATATCGTAAAAATTCTGAAAGAGACCAAAACGGATGTGGTTATCAACTACCTGCCGGTAGGCAGCGAAGAAGCCACCAAGTGGTATGTAGAGCAGATACTGGAAGCCGGTTGCGGTATGATAAACTGCATTCCGGTTTTTATTGCCCGTGAAAAGTACTGGCAGCAACGTTTTGAAAACAAGGGATTGCCTATAATCGGTGATGATATCAAGTCACATGTTGGCGCTACGATCGTACACCGTGTGCTTACCCGCCTGTTCAGTGACAGGGGTGTCAAAGTGGAAAGAACTTATCAATTGAATTTCGGTGGCAATACCGACTTTTTGAATATGCTTGAGAGAGAAAGGCTGGAATCCAAAAAGATATCCAAGACCAATGCGGTCACTTCACAACTTGATTATAAAATGGACCCGGATGATATCCATGTAGGGCCCAGCGATTATGTGCCCTGGCTTAAAGACCGCAAGTTCTGCCATATAAAGATGGAAGGGCGTACCTTCGGTGATGTCCCTCTGGATCTGGAATTGAAGCTGGAAGTTTGGGACAGCCCCAACTCCGCAGGCGTTGTCATCGATGCCATCAGGTGCTGTAAACTGGCTCTGGATAAAGGACTGAAAGGTTCACTTAATGCTCCGTCATCATATTTCATGAAATCACCTCCTGTTCAATATCATGATGACGAAGCCCGTCGCATGGTAGAAGAATTTATTGTGGCTAACTCGGTTAATGAAAAGGCTGAGAAATCGGGATCGGAGTGCACTGAGAAACCGGCACCAAAGAAAAAAGCTAACTAAACATTGTGGCAGTTAACTTAAGCAAACTTTCGGTGTGGGGTCTGGTGATATTTTGAAGATTGCATTAGTATCTCCCTATGATTTTTCTTACCCCGGTGGGGTAGTCAACCATATATTAGCTCTGGAGAAACAACTTACGGGAATGGGACATGATGTCAGGATCATTGCCCCGACATCAAAGGAAGTTACCAGTGAAAATAGTCGGTATCTTAATATAGGGAAAGCGCGGCCTGTCCCGACTCGTGGTACGACTACACGCATAGCTATATCGTTGCATCTTGCCCCGCAGATAAAGGAAGTCCTGGAAAGGGAAAAGTTCGATATAATTCATCTCCATGAGCCGTTTATGCCCATGTTGTGTTCCGCAGTGTTGAGATTTTCTCATACTGTCAACATAGGAACATTCCATGCTGCTACAAACAGGGTGGGTTATAATTGGGGATGGCCGGTATCGACCTTAATGCTTAAGAGGCGTAGCCGCAAAGTTATGGGCAGGATTGCTGTATCTAAGACGGCAATGGAGTATGCTCAGAAGCATGTTCCCGGTGATTACACTATCATCCCTAATGGGATAGATTTAGATCATTTTAATCCCGATGTTAAACCGATAGAAAAATATTGTGATGGGAAACTGAACATTTTATTCGTCGGGCGACTGGAGAAGCGAAAGGGAGTTAAGTACCTGCTTAAGGCATATCAACAGATAAAAGAAGAATTTCCCGATTCCAGGCTGATAATAACCGGGCCGGGAACTGTATTGCGGGATAGGTTTGAAAGGGATGTTAAGAAAAACTGTGTTCAGGATGTAGTGTTCTTAGGTAACATACCTTTGGAAGACTTGCCGCGTTATTATAAGACTGCCGATGTGTTCTGTGCACCGGCAATCGGCCAGGAGAGTTTCGGTATTATCCTGTTGGAGGCCATGGCTGTGGGTACTCCCATAATAGCTACCAATATAGATGGTTATGCCTCTGTACTGACAAACGGGAGGGAAGGGTTATTAGTACCGCCTAAAAATGATATAGAATTAGCTAACGCACTGCGAAAAATTTTATCGGATAAAACCCTCCGTTCTGAAATGGGAGCCAGGGGTATTCTTACTTCCCATGAATATGATTGGCGGAAAGTGGCCCGCAGGATTAATGACTTTTATCTAGAAATCTTTAACAGGCAGACGAAGCCGGAATGGCCTGTTAATTATTAAACTGTAAATCTTTCAACCCGGCAAAATAACGTCAATCATAGATGAAAATATTTTTTAATTATAACTGATGAATAAATTAGCTAAGGCTCGTAAAACCGCAGAAAAATATTTTACCGACCCTGTGATATCGCTGTTAGCCAGGACGCGGGTCACTCCCAATACCCTGACCTGGATTGGGTTTTTACTAGCGGTGGTTACCGCTGTGTTCGCTGCCACCGGCCATATGCTGGTAGCAGGCCTTTTAATACTTTTCGGCGGGTACTTCGATATGATGGACGGTTCTCTGGCCCGCAGAACCGGCAAAGTCACGCTTTTTGGCGGTGTACTTGATTCCACCCTTGACCGTTTGTCGGAGGGCGTTTTGTTACTGGGTCTGTTATACTGGTTTGCCGGACAAGGGTCGATAATTGGTATAATGCTTGTCGGTATTACACTTTTATCTTCACTGGTGGTAAGCTATATCAGGGCAAAAGCGGAGATTGTAAAGGTAGAGTGTCTTGAAGGGCTTTTTACACGACCTGAAAGGGTTATTGTGCTTGCGATAGGATTACTTATAAACCAGTTAGAGATTGCCCTGGGTATAATAGCTGTCTTTAGTATATTTACTGTGGGACAGCGTTTATACCACGTGGGACACCGGTTAAAAGAAATAAAATAGTAGGTGGAAAGATGCCAGTTATTGCTATAGTAGGAGCGCAATGGGGAGACGAGGGGAAGGGGAAGGTAGTCGATATGCTATCTGAGAAAGCACAGGTAGTCGTCAGGTTTTCCGGCGGCGATAATGCCGGGCATACTGTTATAAATCCATCTGGTGAGTTCAAACTTCACCTGGTACCCTCCGGAATATTTTATCCCGGGGTTACCTGTATAATCGGTAACGGTGTGGTGGTTAACCCGGCAAAGTTGATAGAGGAAATAGATGCACTTAACCGGACCGGTATCGATACGAACCGGTTGGTAATCAGTGATAGAGCGCATATCGTCATGCCATATCATATTATCATGGATGAACTTGAAGAAAAATCGCGGGCAGGCAAAGCTCTTGGAACTACCAGGCGTGGTATAGGTCCGGCTTTTGCAGATAAAATAGCCAGGCAGGGGATAAGAATAGGAGAACTCCTTGATAAGAAAGGTTTAAAAGAACGCCTGAGCATGGTACTTGAAACTAAGAATGACATTTTAACCAAGATATATGGTGTTGAACCTCTATCTTTACAAGAAATATATAGTTGCTGTTGTGAATATGGCGACCGCCTGGCTCCTTATATAAAGGAAACCATAACACTTCTTCGGGATGCGCAGAAAAGAAATGACCTTATCATACTCGAAGGGGCGCAGGGAGCGCTGCTTGACCCGGATTTCGGGACATATCCCTACGCTACCTCATCATCACCGTTATCCGGCGGTGGCTGTCTGGGTTCCGGTATCAGCCCGACCAGTATCGACAGGGTGCTGGGGGTGTATAAGGCTTATTGTACAAGGGTTGGCAGCGGGCCTATGCCTACAGAGCTTAACGATGCAGTCGGTGAGGCTATTCGAGTAAAAGCTCACGAATTTGGCACCACCACCGGCAGACCCAGGCGTTGTGGCTGGTTCGATGGCGTGGCGGCTCGTTTTTCCAGCCAGATAAACGGGTTTACCGGCGCTATTATAACCCGTATCGACGTTCTCGACGAGCTACCCGTGTTAAAAATTTGTATTGCTTATAAGCTGGATGGGAAAATTATCGATTATATACCGGCCGGTGTTTCCGAATATGACAGGTGTCAACCTGTTTACGAGGAACTGGAAGGCTGGCAGACATCTACAGACCATATAAGAAAATACGAGGATTTGCCTTCGCAGACCAGGAAGTACATAAGTCGCATGGAACACTTTATGAACTGTCCGGTCAACTTCGCCTGTATCGGCCCGACAAGAGAGCAGACGATTCCTTTGAATCCGATATTTTAAGTTAGAAAATATCGGATTCAAAAAAGGCTCGAATATTTATTCGAGCCTTTTTGATTACATAATAATCGCTTGTTATTTAACCGGCAAATCCATCTTATATTTCTTGAGTGTCTCTTTTATCAGATTAGCAGTATTTTCGTCCGGTTCATATAACGGAGGGCGGGTACCGCCTACCCTGAAACCGATATGGTTCATTGCGTATTTAATAGGAATCGGATTGGCTATCTTAAATAATACATCTATAAGCGGGAGCAGGTGTCTGTGTACTCTGGCGGCATTAGCCGTATCGCCGGTTAAGAAACTATCGATGATTTCTTTAATCTGCTTACCGATTATATTGGACGCAACGCTTATAACGCCGTAACCACCCAGTGCCAGTATTGGCAGGGTATCATTATCATTGCCGCTCCAGACCACAAATTCATTATCGGTGTTCTCTATAATCCTGGAGATTTCATTGAAATTCCCGCTGGCTTCCTTGATGCCGATGATATTATCTATCTTGCTCAGCTTAATTACAGTATCGGCAGACAGGCTGGCAACTGTGCGTGACGGCACATTATAAAGTATGCAGGGAAGTTTTGTGTTCTCAGCGATAGCTTTAAAATGCCTGTATAATCCGTCCTGTGTCGGTTTATTATAATAGGGAACCACCAGCAGGCAGGCATCAACTCCGGTCTTTTCCGCTGCTTTGGTAGCAGAAATTGCTTCGGCGGTGCTGTTGCTGCCGGTACCGGCAATAACAGAGCCTTTATTTCCGACAACCGATTTTATTTCAGCAAAGAGCCTTAGCTCTTCATCACGAAGCAATGTCGGAGATTCTCCGGTAGTGCCCACTATCACTAATCCATCACTCCCCGAATCAAGTAAAGCAATAGCCAGTGTTTTTGCCTGTTCGTAATCGACAGAGCCATCTTCTTTAAATGGCGTTACCATGGCGGTTATTAATCTTCCCAGGTCTTTCATAACTTAACCTCCGATATGGAGCCAGTCTCTTTTAATCATCTCTTCGGCAATCTGGACTGCATTCAGAGCAGCCCCTTTTCTTATATTGTCGGCTACGATCCACATAACCAGGCTGTTGCTGTGAGAAACATCGGTACGGATACGTCCCACGTAGACTTCGTCGGTTCCGGCGGCTGAATACGCCTGGGGATATAAACTGATGGACGGGTCGTCGATCAATTTAATCCCGGGTGCCTGCACCAGGATTCGCCTGGCTTCATCCGGTGACATCGGATTGGTGAACTCAACGTTAACCGCTTCGCTATGCCCGATAAACACCGGCACGCGAACACATGTTGCCGAAACGGCGATATCATCGTCATGCATGATTTTTCTGGTCTCTTCTACCATTTTCCATTCCTCCTTAGTATAGGCATTATCCAGGAAAACATCTATTTCCGGCAGGACATTAAAAGCTATTTGGTGCGGATAAACATGTGGGATAACCGTCTGCCCGTTCAATATCTGCCTGGCTTGAGTGGTCAATTCATCGATTGCGGTAATACCTGTTCCAGAAACCGATTGATAGGTACTGACGATGATGCGTTTTATCGGATTTGCTCTGTGCAATGGGTATAGAGCTACCAGCATCTGTATTGTAGAGCAATTCGGGTTGGCTATAATACCGCGGTGTTTCTTGATATCTTCTACGTTTATTTCCGGGATTACCAGAGGAATCTTGGGGTCCATCCTGAAGGCTGCGCTATTATCAATAACTACGGCTCCTGATTGTGCGGCTATGGGAGAAAAGTAGCGGCTGATGTCGGCGCCGGCGGAAAACAGGGCTATATCCATACCTTTAAAGGACTCCGGGGTGGTCTCTTTGACCCCTATCTCCCGGTGATTGAAATAAAGTTTTTTCCCTGCCGAGCGGTCGGATGCCAGTAAATCGATAGATTCCACCGGGAAGTTGCGTTGTTCTAATATCTTGATAAACTCCTGTCCAACCATACCGGTTGCGCCGACAATAGCTACTTTATATGCTTTCATCATTTCTCCTATAGCCCGAGAAGGGTGTCCAGTCCGTAGACTAGCCCTTTGCGGTTAATGACTTCTTTAACTGCGAGAAGGATACCCGGCATATAGCATTCCCTGCTGGTGGTGTCGTGTCTTATACTTAGCGTTTGGCCGGAAGTACCGAAAATTACTTCCTGGCGAGCCAAAATCCCGGGTAAACGTACACTGTGAATAGGGATGCCGTTTACTTGTTTCCCCCGGCTTTCTAAATCATTTTGCCCAGGTGTCTGTTTAAAGGGTTTTCCACTTCTGCCTTCTGTCATAGCCATAGCTGTTTTAATCGATGTCCCCGAAGGGGCATCAACCTTGAGGTGGTGATGCATCTCTATAATTTCGGCATAATCAAAATATTTAGATGAAAGTTTTGAAAGGTAAGTCATCAATACCGCCCCTAATGCAAAGTTAGGCGCCAGTACTACTCCCACCTGTAGTTCTTTAGCCAGATTGTCAATCTGGTTGATTTCATCCTGGGTTAGACCGGTGGTTCCGATAACTAGGTGAACTTGATGTTTCAAGGCTGTCATGGCTGCGGGTACTGTAACACTGGCTACAGTAAAATCTACCATGACATCAGGTCGACAATCGGTTAGTATATTTTCCAGGTTCGATGAGAAAGAAACTTTGCCGGAACCATCGGGAAGCGGTAGAAAGCCATCGGGGATATCACGTTCTATAGCGCCCACAAGCCGGGTATCCGGGTCAAGGCAGATAGCTTTGACAACTTCCTGCCCCATTCTACCCGAAGAACCGTTGACTACGACTCTTATTTGAGCCATATTCACACCCCCTTTTTCTAGTAGCGTCGTTTATTCTGAGTGGGGTTGGAGTGGCGTGGGGGGTAGCTGGAATTTTCCCGTCTCTTAAATTGTCTGTCTTCAGATGCTTGGGAAGGATTCTCAAACGCAGCCCTTCGCGATAAATTGACCCTGCCCTGGTTATCGATTTCAGTCACTTTAACGGTTATCACATCACCGACCTTAACCACATCCTCTACACGGTCAACACGGCAATCAGCCAGTTCGCTTATATGAACCATACCTTCTTTGCCTGGAAGTATTTCAACAAAAACGCCAAAGTTCATCAAACGGGTTACCTTGCCGGTATAAATAGCCCCGACCTCGATATCCTTAATAAGGTCTTCTATCATCTTTATCGCTTTTCTAGCGGATGCCTCATCGGCTGACCCGACAATGGCTATGCCTTCGTTGTTAATATCAACGGTAGCTTTACTTTCTTCTACGATGGAACGTATAGTTTTTCCTCCGGGGCCGATTACCGTTCCTATTTTATCCTGTGGCAGTGCTATCTTGTACATCCGCGGGGCATACGGACTGAGTTCGGGTTTGCTGGTGTTGATGGTTTGTGACATTTTTTCCAGGATAAACATACGCGCTTCCCGAGCCTGTCCCAGCGCATCTATTAAGATATCGGCGCTGATACCCTTGGGTTTAATGTCGAGCTGTACGGCAGTAATGCCCTCGGCAGTGCCGGCTATCTTAAAGTCCATATCTCCATAATTATCTTCCATACCCTCGATATCCGTCAGTAGTGTATATTCATCGCCTTCGCCGGTAACAAGACCTATGGATATGCCGGCAACCGGCGCTTTTATCTTTATACCTGCATCCATAAGTGACATGGACGAAGCGCAACAACTGGCCATCGATGTACTGCCATTAGAGCTCAAAGCCTCAGAAACAAGGCGCAAGGTATAGGGGAAATCATCGCCCGTGGGAACTACAGGAAGCAGGGCACGTTCTGCCAGTGCGCCATGTCCATATTCGCGGCGGCCGGTGACACCGACACGCTTGGCTTCACCCGTCGAAAAGGGCGGGAAATTATAATGGTGAATATAGCGTTTGGTGTCCTCGATACCCAATCCATCAAGCTGTTGTTCCTTCTTGATCGGGCCTAAAGTGGTAACTGTTAGGATCTGAGTTTCTCCACGCGAAAACAGTGCCGAGCCGTGGGCACGTGGCAGCACACCTACTTCACAGCTAAGCGGTCGAATTTCCTTTAGCTGCCGTCCGCTTACGCGTTGTCCCCCGGTGAGGATGCATCCCCTTATAAGTATTCTGACTTCTTTATCAAAAGCTTCCAGGATATCCGATTCTTTATAAGTCTCATTCAAGGCAGAGACAAGTTTATCTTTAAGCGCCCCAATGTATTCTATACGTTCCGCTTTGGTCGGTTTGCTAAAAGCCTGTATCAATCTATCCCCGATAAACGATGAAACGGCGGATTTAACCTCAGGGTTTATTTCCATAGTTGGGATTTCAGCCTTGGGTCTGCCTACGACCTGAGCCATTTCTTCCTGAAGGGCGATAATCTCCTGGTTGGCTTCATGCCCTAATATGATAGCCTCGGCAAAAATATCTTCGGAGATCTCGTTAGCTCCGGCTTCCATCATTACGACAGCCTTCTTAGTGCTGGCTATGACCAGATCCAATTTGCTGTTTTGCAATTCCTGCAGGGTGGGATTTACTACCAGTTTATTGTCGATATAACCGACGTGTACGGCACCGACAGGCCCCTCGAATGGAACCTCAGATATGGATAATGCTGCCGAGCAGCCGATAATAGATAGGATAGCGGGATCATTTTCTTTGTCTACAGAAAAAACCGTAGTTATAAGCTGGGTTTCCCGTCGCCAGCTTTTAGGTAGCAACGGGCGCAGCGGACGGTCTGTAAGGCGATCGGTTAAGATAGCCTCTTCGCTGGGGCGTCCTTCTCTGCGAGTAAAGCCTCCCGGAATCTTTCCGGCAGCATACATTCTCTCTTCATAATCGACAGTCAGTGGCAGAAAATCCGTGCCTTCCTTGGGTTTGGTGCTAACACAAACAGTCGATAAAACAACCGTATCTCCATAACGGACAGTCACTGACCCATTGGCCTGTGCGGCTAGTTTTCCTGTTTCCAAGACAAGCTTTCTGCCGCAAATGATGCGCTCAAATGAATGGGACATAGTCAATAGCATCTCCTTAGCTGCTTTACAAGGATTAAGGACTTATTTGCGTAAGCCGAGTCGTTCAATAAGGCTCTTATAGCGGTTTACGTCTTCCTTGTTTAGATAAGCGAGTAAACGTCTTCTATGACCGATAAGAGTGAGCATGCTTCGCTTGGTATGATTATCATGGTTGTTAGCGGACATATGGCGGGTTAGCTGGTTTATCCTTGCAGTAAGAACAGCTATCTGCACTTCTGTTGAGCCTGTATCGCCTTCATGAAGCTTAAACTTATCAATGATACTTGCCTTTATCTGGCTATCCAAATCTTAACTCCTGTATTGCATAAATTATAAAAAATTATAACATAAGTTAATATGACTGTAAAACATATGTAAGCGTTCATAACATAAAATACTTTATTTTAACTGCCTCATGACATTGATGAAGTTATTTTAATTTTTAATGAACTCGTTAAAAAGTTTCAAGCACAGGTTGTCATTACAGCCGGGGGAAGGTCTGAAGAATAGTGTATCGTTCAAAGGAGTAATGGAGATATAACCGTTATTTAAAGCATGAATATCGGTGTCACTGTTCACGTCATTATCTAACTGCTGGCGAACCAGCCAGTAATATTCACGTTTCCCGTCGTGTCCTTCCTTTACGGTATCGATGTGAGTCTTATGAGCTTGCCGGGTGACTTTAATCCCCTTGATATCAGTGATAGCCATGTCAGGTATATTAATATTAAGAAATAAGTCCCCAAACAGGCTTTTATCCCGGAATTTATCAGCCAGCAATTTAATAAGCCTGGCGGCATTTTCGCGGTTATTATTATTTTTAGACAGCACGGATATAGCGATGGCGGGGATATTTCGTAAATACCCCTGCAGGGCAGCACCAACGGTTCCCGAAATAAGGACATCATCACCCGTATTCAGTCCCTGGTTGATGCCGGAAACCACGAGATCGGGTTTATCGGTAACCAGTTTACCCAAAGCCAGGATTACACTGTCACAGGGTGTGCCTTCTACCGAGTAGGTTTCTATGCCGGGAATCAAGGGGGTTATTTTTTGAACGCGTAGCGGTTGGCGCAGGGTTACAGCTGTACCTGTAGCGCTTTGTTCTCTATCCGGAGCGACTACCGTTACATTAGAAATTGTGCTTAATTCTTTAACCAGCGCCCACAGTCCTGGAGCCAGTACACCATCATCGTTAGTTATAAGTATATTCATAATCGTAATAATTTAAGTTTAACAGATACAGGTTTTTGCGACAAATAATAATAGAATCTTATTTTTTAATCCCAGTCCGGCGGTTCTTATATATCATGTAATGGTTGGTTTACGCTCTACCCTTCGACAGGTTCTCCTTCGCAGGCTCAGGACGCGAGGGTGAGCGAAAATACATGCCCGCTCATGGTGAGCTTGTCGAACCATAGCGGTGCCGAATTATATAAAATTTCCAATAAATTCAAGTAATTGATATACTTGAGCACGGGAGTTTTTATTATGAAAAAGATAGCGGATATTTTTTCTGAGAAAAAAAGGACATTTTCTTTTGAGTTTTTCCCTCCCAAGACGGAAAAGGGTATGGAGAAGCTGTACGAAATTGCTGAGTCCTTTGCCGCTCTGAAGCCGGACTGGTTTTCGGTAACTTATGGGGCTGGTGGAGGCACCAGGGAGCTTACACTGAATATAGTAGACGACTTCCAGAAACGTTTTGGAATACCGACGATGCACCATTTCTCCTGTGTCGGTGACAGCCGGGATGCACTGGCAGCTAAGATCAGCGAAATAAAGAGCAGGGATATCCGTAATATTTTTGCATTGCGCGGCGACCCGCCTGTTGGAGTTGAGAACTGGCAGTCGGCAGCTGATGGGTGCGAATACTGCTATCAACTTATTGAGTTAATACGAAAGCACGATGATTTCTTCAGCATAGGGGTTGCCGGATTTCCCGAGGGGCATATAAATTGCCCGGATAAAGCAAAGGATTCGAAATACCTGAAGAAAAAAATAGACTCCGGTGGTGATTTCGTGATAACCCAGATATTTTTCGATAATAAGGATTACTTCGAATATGTGGATAGATTGAGAAAAGCGGGGGTTGCAGCGCGTATTATTCCCGGAATAATGGCGATAACCGATTACCAGAAGCTTCTTTCGTTCTGCAAGGGGTGTGGTGCAACTGTCCCACAAAAAGTCCACGATATATTTTCCCCTCTCGACGGCAATGAAGAAGCTACCTACAAGGCCGGCGTTAATTTTACAGTCGAACAGTGCAACGGGTTGCTTGAAGGCGGCGCTCCGGGGATTCAGTTTTTTACGTTGAATAAGCTCGACCCCATAAGAGAAATAATGGGTAAAATAATACGTTAATGTGGAATATAGGTCAGTACTGTATCTGTGAAAACCAGCGATTTCGATTATAATTTGCCTCAGGAGCTGATCGCTCAAACTCCAATTGAACCCAGAGATAGCTCCCGCTTATTGGTAATCAATCGCAGTGATGGAGTAATCAGTCATAGCGAAAAGTTCTCTGACATCACCGAATTCCTTAAATCCGGTGATGTGCTGGTGTTTAATAACAGCCGGGTTATGCCGGCGCGCCTTTATGGGAAAAAAATGGATACCGGCGGCAGGATAGAGATATTGCTTTTGAGGCGCTTGGGAGATGGTCTCTGGGAAGCGCTGATAAAGCCGGGAAAGCGTGTTAAACCCGGGTCGAAAGTAGTAATAAAAAAAGAATCACAGTCTGATAATAAGACTGAAGTTATTGCTGAAGTAGTTGGGGAAAAAGATGGCGGTATAAGGCTGGTAAGTCTTTCCGATGAGAGAGATTTGCCCCTGCTGGGGAAAACCCCGTTACCCCCCTATATCCACGCTCCTTTAGCCAACCCTGAAAGATACCAGACGGTCTATGCCGATGCGGATAAAACCGGCAGCGTTGCTGCTCCTACCGCCGGTTTGCATTTTACCCCGGGACTCATAGAGAAGCTGAAAAAGAAGGGTATTATCTGCCTCTTTACCACTCTGCATATCGGGTTGGATACCTTTCGTCCTATCCAGGATGAAGACCCTACAAAACACCTTATGTACTACGAATACGGATATATAAGCGAAGAAGTAGCCGTTGAAGTATCTAAAGCCAAGATCGACGGGAGAAGGGTAATCTGTGTGGGGACTACATCCGTAAGGCTGGTAGAGTATGCGGCAGGTATAAGCAAAACAGCCCCGCTGGATTCGTTCGAGGGGTGGGTAAATCTCTTCATTTTTCCTGGGTATAGTTTCCATATACCGGATGCGATGATTACCAACTTTCATCTACCTAAATCCACATTACTGATGCTGGTCAGCGCTTTTGGCGGAACAGATCTTATAAAGAAAGCCTACCGAGAAGCAATAGAGAATAGATATCGTTTTTACAGCTTTGGCGATGCGATGCTGATTTTGTAACATGAAACCTTCTGGGGCTCCGCAATATTTATTCCGCATTTTATGTGATAATAAGTTAAATCCTTAGCTGGATATATCTTGACACCGAGACGAGCTATCCACTCGGCTTTCTGCTGGAAAGTAGCCGTATTAAGATTTATATCTCTTAGATGCTCAAGGGCTTTCTTTGTTGCTTCCACTTTTTCTTCAGACTGCTTAGCTGTCTGGACAATGGCTTGTAGTCTGGCAATTTCATTGTCAGCTTTTTCGACAACATTTCGAAGTTCACCTATTTTAGCAACAGCTTCTTGCCTAGTGATAACTGGTTCATCGTTGAGGAGATCATCTTGAATTCTGGCGATTTTCCTTTCTGCTTCCCTCTTTTGAAACAACTCCAACCGGATTCTTTTTTGAATTCCGCCGTCATCCTTAGTCGTATTCTCTAGCCTGGCATCAATAATGGGACGATTCTGCAAAAGGTTGACAACATTCTCCCATCCTATATCATCAAGCTGAGAAACGCGGATAAACTTCATTCTACATCCTTGGGTACGGCAGACATAGTAAGTGAGCCAAGAGCAGGTTGAATCTCTATGAAGCCTCATTATATGACCACACTTTGGGCAAAAGACTCTTGCCCTAAACAACGCTGGAATTGTTTTTCCGGCTTTCCCTCTTCCCTTGCCTCGCTCATGTATATTGTCATTTGCCCGTTGCCATAATTCTTCGGATACCAACAACGGAACATCGAAATGTGCCCAGTCGTCTTCTGGTTTGGCTTTACGAAGTGTCCGCTTTATCTCGGCAGTAATATCGGTCAATGGCCTATCAGGATTGGTGACATAGCAGGCTTTATTATAGGCATGTTTTCCTGTGTACGCACGGTTTTTACAGATGAAACCAATAAGAGCTGGAGACCATTTCTCGGCATATCGAGGTTTGATTCCCATACGATTAAGTTCTTCAGCAACCCAGAAAGTACTTCTACCCTCATGACCAATCCAGCGGAAAATCTCCTTCACTACCCATGCCTCAGACCCCATTTTATATGTTCCATCAGCTCCTATAGCATTTATATCCCACCAAGCCCTGATTAGTTTACGCCTACCATGTTCTAAGGTCTGGTATTCTGCGCGATAAATATAGCCATAAGATGGCTTACCGGCGGGCACATTTCCACTTATCACCCGTCCAATATTACCGCCACGATTATTACGGCGGTTTGCCAGTTTTATTAGTTTAGCGGCATGAGCTAAAATTGTTCTGGTAAATTGGCTATTTGGATCATTCCCGTTAGGTACATCAGCATAATGAATTTGAATCTCATAATGAGCTGCTTCCAGTTCAAAGATTTGTTGGTGTAATGGTTCACGGGACAAGCGATCCAGAGCAGGGAAGATTACTCCTGAAGTGCGCCGCTCTGCTATTAATTTTCGAAGTCGCATCATATCCGGGCGCTCAAGATGCTCTCCTGTAACAGTGTCATAAAGTATGTATTCCATCGGAACTACAACGCCCAGCTTCTTAGCCTCTCTGGCGCAGGTAAGAAAATATTCTGGTAAGCGATTGTTGTTCGCTTGTTCCTCCCAACTTTGTCTGGCATATGCAGCCCACCAACAGGAATTAGAAAGGTCACAGCCCTTGACTCCAAAGCCTTCCTCGTATTTTGCTTCTTTGGCAGCCAAATCAACGAGGCTGTCGAATCGCTCTGTAGTTAATGCTTTTTCCTTCATTTAGCTACCCTCCGTATTACGAAATAGTATATCCATAATAGGAGTTAAATCTCTATCGGTATCAGATGATGTGTCGAATTCCCATTCGATAGCCGGATTAGCTCTCAATATAGCTGAAGTGACTCTGTGAAATCGATTCACCTCTACTGAGTGATGTTCGAACCACTGGTTTAAGGCAGGTGGTAAAGTCTTGTCTGTTTCAAATAAATCTGGCAACTCCGGGCATTTATGGAACAGGTCTTCCATGAACAAGACGTTATTCGTGCCAAGGTTTATGGAAAACTGCTTAATCGCTTCCCAAACTTTGGTAGAACCATAAATGTCTATTGTTTCTTGCATGCGCTTTTGAATAGCTTTGGTAGGTGCTAGTCTACCATTCTGATTAATTTTTTCTGCCATCGCGAGTATCCATTGCATAAAATCACCTGTTTGATCCTGCGATCGCATTTCTGTACCCTGTATAGACAATTTATTTCCCTCCTTCCTGCCCTGGCGTCAGTCTAAGGAATAGCCCGCAATAAGGGCAGACTCCCTCAAGACCCTGATCAAGATTCCATGATATTTGTCCGGCACATCGCGGACAGACTACCGGTTGAATCTGAGTTTCCGGTTTTACAATTGTTGGCTTAGGTTGTTTCACGGCTTTGGCTGGAGCAGGTGCGCCGGCTTGCATGGTCCGAAAACCACCACGTTTTGAGCTAGCTTGTTTCTGAGATAGCCACCAGTTTTGAAAAGCAGGTTCGACGTACTGTATGTAGAATTGGAGCAACTTATCTTCAGGCACTTCGCCGGTGGTATCAATGATTACAAGTCTGTCGCTGGCAGCCATTGAGACCTCATCGGAGATTTTCATTGATCCGGGTAAGGTAACACCAGTTGACTGCCCTATTGGGAATGGTTTGCGCCTAGTTGATATCATTGCGTACCCTCACATAGCTGAAATTTAGACATAGTATAAATTATTTGTGTGGGGTTGTCAAGACCCTACTACCGTTTAGCCTACTACCGTTTAGCTTCGGAGGCTTAATCACTTTGACCGCTTATTTGTTATTCACAGGTTTAAGCCGTAAAATTAACAAAAATGAGAGAACGGAAATGTTAGAAGCGAAAAGGTTATTTACCAACGCATTTGCTCAACGGGTTAGAGATGCAGTTGAGTTGAATAATACGGCAGTTGGAGACGTATACTACCATCCCTCGGAGAAAAAAATAGTCAAAAAATGCATCGACCTCTCATGCCAAAAACCGTTACATGATGCAAATAATGACCACCCTAAGTATTCATGGTCAGAAGAGAAATGGCTTGAGGCATATCTCATCCGAAAGGCAATGAGGAATAACAAGGAGTTAGAGCTTGCTGGCAGGAAATACATCTTCTTATATTCGCAACTGAATTTTAGAGGAAAGCCACCAAGGCCACTGGACTTATTGCTATTTGAAGCCGGACTGCATCATCTAGTGATTATGGAACTCAAGGTTAACAGGGAATTGGGGAGAGCAAAGGAAGAGCTGGATGACTATAGCAATAAGTTGATTAGCCTCAAGGAAGAGTTTGCCGAAGTCTTTGGATTAGGGGCAATATCAGGGGTGCGGAGTTATATTGTTTGGCCGAGAAACGAAAGAGCCAACAATAATAAGCATGACTTCGGCCCATGTGGGGTGATCGAGTACACGAAAATCGACAAGCCTTGGAATAAGTATATCGAGCTTGGCGAAAGCCTGATAATAGATTTCGATTGCTTCAGAGAATCCCAGATAAAGTAGGTAAATGTTGAAACTTGTTATTCATCGGGGTACTAAAGAAATAGGTGGCAGTTGCGTGGAGTTGGATACCGGGAGTACCCGCATCTTGCTGGATCTGGGCATGCCTCTTGTTGATGAAAAGAGAGAGCCTTTCGACAGTAACAAACTTAAGAACAAATCCATCGCTGAACTCATTCACTGCCATATATTGCCGGAAGTTTCTGGACTATATGAAGGTCAACGGAGAGGGATAGATGCCGTGTTTCTATCTCATGCCCACCAGGACCACTACGGGTTTTTACGGTATATTAACCCGGAAATACCCGTTTATATGAGCCCTGGCGTAAGAATACTGATTGAAATATCCGACATCTTCATCCCGACAAAGGTCAACTTGAGAAATATAACGACTTTTGAGATGCGGAAGCCTATTCCTATGGGTGAGTTTGTTGTTACGCCTTACCTAGTTGACCACTCAGGTTTCGATGCCGCGGCTTTTCTTATCGAAGGTGATGGCAAAAAGGTGTTTTACTCAGGCGATTTCCGCGCTCACGGTAGGAAGAAGATTTTATACGAGAAAATGATAGCTGACCCTCCGCAAGGTGTAGATTGCCTGCTACTGGAAGGTTCCATGCTGGGTAGAGAAAATGGCCAATACCGAGATGAAAAGGCAATAGAAGAAAGAATGGTAAGTCTGTTCAAAGCAAAGGAGAATATAGCTTTTGTTTTTTGCTCTTCTCAGAACATAGATAGGATTGTATCAATCTATCGGGCAGTAAAGAGGTCCGGGAAATTGCTAGTTATTGACCTCTATACAGCTTACATCTTAGACAAATTAAGCACGATTTCTAAGCATCTGCCCCAATTTAACTGGGACGAAATTCGGGTAAAGTATTTCAGGCACCACGCTGACGTACTGGCTAGCACTAAACAGAAGGGCCTGCTGTACAAATACAAAGAGTCCAAAATAGAAATAACGGAGATAAACGATAATAAAAAGAACATAGTCATGTTGATGCGTGATAACTCGATCTTCAGAGCCTGCCTGAGAAATCTAAATAATCTTGACGGCGCTATGGCGGTGTATTCAATGTGGGAGGGATATGTAACTGGCAAGTTCAGGGACGTTCTCGCAGAGTATCAAATAAGCTACGAGTATGTCCATACCAGCGGCCACGCAGTGATTGGTGACCTTCAGGGACTGACACGCGCCATAAACCCAGGGTGCGTAATACCGATACATACTTTCCATCCACAAGATTATCCCTCCTTTTTCACTAACGTACGCCTGGCCGAAGACGGTGAGGAGATTCACGTTTGATGAACAATGACAAAGCTGTTACTATCGGAATCGAAAAAATCATCGGCGATTTCCAACAACACCCACATTATTATTTCACCGAAGAGGATGTCAGGTGGAGGTTTTTGAGGGAAATCGAAAATGCAATGTCAGTTGACGAGGCTCAAATTCCTTTTTCGGGTGGCGTCACGTCAGCTATTCATACCGAATATCCAACGCCTTTTCGATGCTCAATGAGAGACCGCCAGTTTGAAGTGTTAGACAACGCCGATAAGAAAGGGCAAAGAGGCCATTTTGACGTTGTTATATTAAATGGGGTGGCTGCAAGCCAGTGCGGATATGAGATTTTACGTTCCCAATACTATAACGCCCTGTGTGAGAAGTTGAGAGACGGCGAAGTGCCACTACCACTGCTTGATTGTGCCATCGAATTGAAGCTATTTCGAGACCTGGCACACCCTAATCGAACCGAGTCCGCAAGGCAGCAGGCAGAATACGCTATTCAGGCAGTCGAAAAAGTAGCGGCAACACTGGTATCTACCCAGTATTATTCCAAGCCTTTCGCCAAACAGGGTTTTG